>JACQHC010000086.1 GCA_016199245.1 Gemmatimonadota bacterium
GATCGGGTCTCCGTCTTGCCTGAGACCTTCCAGGTGCAGCTTGACGGCCTCGCGAATGTTGGCTTCGGCCTCTTGTCGTGTATCGCCGGCCGCTGCGCAGCCCGGAAGACATCGGGACGATGTCAATTGACAGAAGGTCGATGTCAATTGACAGAAGGCTGATGTTAATTGACGGATGGTCGATGCGAATTGGAAACGATCGATGTCAATTGACAGCAGGTCGATGTAAATGGACGGATCACGTCCAGACGGGAAGGGTCCATCGCTTGAGCTGATGGACCAAGTTCGGCGAGGAGAACCAGATCACCCGTTCTGCGCTCGCAGCGATAGGCAACTCGCTTGCGAAGGGGGAAGCGCGCGGGCAAGTTGGGGTCGTTGGAAGCCATGTGCAGGTGGCGGCGGTCTTCATCGTGCGATACTTGTACCGTTTGAGTTTGGTCCTCGTGACAGGATTCCCTGCAGCGATTCAGCGACCTGCGTGGGGCAAACTAGCGGGTGACCGGGTGCGCCTCACTCTCGCGGACAGCAACCGCATCCAAGGGATCTTCGTCGCCCGGCAAGACTCAGTCCTCGCCTCGAAAGACACCACGGTTATGGAGCGTGATCCCCGCCACCTAGAGGTTGGCATCCCACGCTCGTGGGACGCCCTCGCCGCGGGCATTGTCGTGGGTGGCCTGACCGCGGGCGCCCTGGACCAACCAGCGTCGAGAGACAGTCGTCGTTGGATCGAGAGTCCGTCCCGATCACCCACGCCGCTACCTAACCCGGCCGCTCACAGGTCAACCGCACTCCCTCCCAGCTACCGCGAGTGCAGTAGCCCGAGTACTGGCGGGTGAGCCCTTGGTGTCACCGGTAGACGCGATGCGTAGGACGTTTGCCGCCGCATTCAGCGGGGCGGTCCCCACGCGCCTGTCCCGCGCCCCCGGGCGGGTGAACCTCATCGGCGAGCACGTGGACTACTGCGGGCTTTCCGTGTTCCCTATGGCTATCCAGCGCGAGGTGCGAGTGGCGTTCCGCCCGCGGCTCGATGGCCTGGTGAGAATACACAATACCGGTCCGGGTTTCTCCACCTGCGAGTTCATCGTCGAGCCCGATCCCGCGCCGGGACCCACGGGGGACTGGGGCAACTATCTCAAGGCGGCCGGTCAAGGTCTGGTGCGAGCTTTCCAGGTTTCGCGGGGGATCGATGCGCTGGTGTCGTCGGACCTGCCGATCGCTGCCGGATTGTCCTCCTCCTCGGCGCTCGTGGTGGCGACCGCGCTCGCGCTGCTCGACGCCAACGGCGTGGAGATTGACCGCCCGGCCTTGATGATGCTTCTGCCCGAGGCCGAGCGATACGTCGGCACGCAGGGCGGCGGCATGGATCAGGCGATCAGCCTGGGTGCCGTGGCGGGAACGGCGTCTCGTGTGGACTTCAATCCCGTGCGGGTCACTGCCGTCCCGGTGCCCGCTGGCTGGCGGTTCGTGATCGCGTCCAGCCTTGCGTCCGCGGAGAAATCCGGCCCGGCTCAGGTCGCCTACAACGAGCGAACGCGTGAATGCGCGGCGGCGCTCGAGCGCGTGGCCGCGACACTCAGCGGCACGCCTCCGAGATCGTATTCAGAGCTGTTGAGTCGCCCGAATCCGGATGAGTGGCTTCGCTCGGCGCGGGCGGTTCTGGCCGGTCCGCTGCTGCAACGGTTCCGCCATGTCGTGTCCGAGGCCGCGCGGGTCCACATGGCGCAGCAGGCCATGGAGCGAGCGGACCTGGAGGCGTTCGGCACCTTGATGAACGCCTCACACCAGAGTCTGCGCGACGATTACGGCGTCAGCACCGGTGCACTGGATGAATTGGTGCGCATCGCGCGAGGCGCGGGCGCCGTGGGGGCGCGTCTCACGGGGGCTGGATTCGGTGGGTGCATTGTCGCGCTGTGCGATGCCGCGCGCGAGGAAGCGGTGCTGGGGGCCCTCGGCGCCGAGTTTTACACGCCGCGGAACGTGTGCGACCTGGGGGACCGGCTCTTCACGGCGGAAGCCGCGGGCGCCGCGTCAGTCGGCTCGCTGGCGGGAGCGTGACCCCGGGGGCTCCGGATCGCGGGGGTCGATCTGGAGGGTTTCAGGGTACGCCCCGCTGGCCACGAGCCCGGCTATCGCCCCGCGTACTCCTTCGGCGTCGCCCGCATACGTCATTCCCAACCATCGCGCCGATGTTTCGAGGACCAGAATCTTCGCCCGGCCGGACGCGACCTGCTCGTCCATGGCGCTGCTCAGGAGGAGCTCGGCGTCAGGATCGGCGGCGTGAACATGCTGGAACTCGATGAACTGTTGTTGGAGAACCGGGAAGACCGCAGGCGTGAAGCCCCACAGATTCATGGAGACCAGCTCGGCGCCGGAGAGCGGCACGGTGGCTCCCCCCGTGGTCCGGCCTGTGATCGTCGCGCCGCGGCGCGCGATATCCAGCACTTCCGTGACGCGCGTGACGTACCCGTTCGCGGCGCGCTCGACGATGCCGCGTGATACGCCGCCGTGGGGCGACAACGTGGCCTGGAGATGGTATGCGACCAGGGCGTGCTCGGGATTCCCCGCGTCTCGCGTGTCCAGGAACCTACGCAGCAGACTGTACGCTTCGGCCCCATAGAAGTCGTCGGCGTTGCAGACGGCGAACGGTCCGGTGAGCAACGGAGCCGCGGCCAGCACAGCGTGGCCCGTGCCCCAGGGCTTCCCGCCGGCCACGCCGGCGTTCACTGCGGCGGTCGTACCCCGACCCGTCTGCAACGCCAGCCGCACCGGGAATCCCCGGTTCACGATCCAGCCGACGTGCCGCCGCAATTCGGGCTCAGCCTCCGGCCGCGTCACGATTACCGCGTCCCGGAATCCCGCCCTGGCCGCGTCGAACAGCGCGTAATCGAGCAGTGCCTCCCCGCCCGGTCCGACGGGGACGAGCTGCTTCGGTGCCCCGAACCGCGTGGAAAGACCGGCGGCCAGCACGACGAGGGTTGCCATGGTCGGGGTGAATGCGCCGTTGTGGGCGCGGCGTCAAGGGTGGCTGGCGGGCTCGGTCGCGCGACGAGAACTTCGTGCAGTCGACAACCGGAGCGACGCGTGACCGAGCGAAGTCGAGTCCTGGCGCAGCCCGTTCTCCTTGTCATGGCTGCTGTGGCGTGCGGGGAACCGGCTCCCGGTTCTCTCGAGCAGTTGGTTACCGGAGAGCTCGAAGTCGTGGATCTCACCTACGCGATCGCGGCGAACACCCCGTACTGGCCCAGTCCGGCCGGCAACCCATTCCGCCACGATACGCTGGCCAAGCATGAGAGTGGCCGGCCCTCCATGGCGGCGTACCGCACGTCGGAGCACTACGGCACTCATCTGGACGCCCCCGTCCATTTCGCGGATGGCCAGCCATCCGTGGACCAGCTCAATGCAGGTGATCTGTTCGGGCCGGCAGTGGTGTTGGACGTGTCGGCGCAGAGTGACGCGAATCCAGACTACGTCCTCACGCGCGAGGATGTGCTGGCGTGGGAAAGCCAGCACGGCCCGATTCCCCGACGCGCTATCGTGCTGCTCCGCACGGGGTGGGGAGCGCGCTGGGCGGACAGCCTTGCCTACCGCAACCGGGACTCAGCGGGGGTGATGCACTTCCCGGGGTTCGGCGAGGACGCCGCACGCTTCCTGGTCGCCGAGCGCGACATCCGGGGCATTGGGATCGACAACCTCAGCGTGGACGCGGGGGCGGCCAACGGGTTCCCAGCCCATCTGGTCGTGAATGGCGCCGGTCGGTTTCATCTGGAGAATGTTGCGAACCTGGACCAGCTGCCGCCGACGGGTGTCTATCTCATTGTGGCGCCGATCAAGATCGCAGGGGGATCGGGCGGTCAGGTGCGGTTGTTCGCGGTGCTGCCGGAGTGACCCAGCCGCCGCGCGCTAGGGGAGCTCTGAGCAAGTCGCTGCGGAGCTTCGCGCTACCCGCCGAGCAACGGCACACGCTGGACGATCTTGTCGCACGCGTCCCGTGGCAGCATCTGCCTCACGGCGGCTCCCACCGCCGCGCCGACTTGCTGCATCTGCTGCTCGCTCAGGCCCTGCTGCTTGAGCTGTCGCTTGAGGGCCTCGGCGCCCGCGAGCGCGATGATCTCTCCCGTGCGGCCCTGAGCCAACGGAATGCCGCGCATCCACTCATCCAATCGCGGGAACACGCCCGTCACTTTGGAGAATGTCGCGGCGTCGACGGCCATCCGCACCGACGTGAAGATGCTCCCCAGGATGGAACGGGATTTCTCCTCGTCCACCCCGGCAATCGTGGCAACCTGTTGCACGAGATCCACCGCGCGGCCCTCGCTCATGTGGTGATGACACCGCCGCCGAGCAGCCTCGCACCGTCGTACAGCGCGCCAGACTGTCCCGGCGTGATGGCACGGGCGGGCTGCAACAGCTCCAGCTCCAGCCGAGCGCCGTCCACGCGGGTCACGTGGGCTGGGACGGCCGGTGACCGATAGCGTATCTGTACCTCGCACCGATCGCTCGGCTCGAGCGGTGTGGCGAGCCAGTTCGCATCCTCTAGGGTCACCCGGGTGCCTTGGAGATCCTCCTCAGCGCCGACGATCACGCGCCGATCCGAAGGCGAGATGCCTACCACGTACAGCGGCCTGGAGAAGCCGCCGGGGAGACCGCGCCGCTGCCCGACGGTAAACCGGGCATATCCATCGTGCTCCCCGATCACGTCGCCAGTCGTGGTAACGAGCGGTCCGGGGGCGAGGGCGGGGGCGCCTGCCGGCAGGTATCGCTCCAGGACGGCGACATAGTCGTCGTCCGGCACGAAACAAATTTCCACCGACTCGGGCTTGTCCGCCGTCACCAGGCCGAGCCGCCGGGCTACGGCTCGCGTTTCCGACTTGGTGCGCTCGCCCACGGGCGTCAGCATGCGGGCGACGACGGATGCGTCGATGCCCCAGAGGAAGTAGCTCTGGTCCTTCGTTCGGTCGCGTCCACGGAACAGGCCGCCGTCCCGCGCGACGGCATAATGGCCGGTCGCGATGTAGTCGCAGTCCAGCGCATCGGCGTGCGCCAGCAGGTCGCGGAACTTGGTGAACGAGTTGCAGCGGACGCAGGGAATGGGCGTGCGGCCCGCCGCGTACTCGGCCACGAAGTTGTCGATCACATCGTGCCGAAACCGGCTCTCGAGATTGAGCACGTAGTGCGGGATGCCAAGCCTGGCAGCGACGTCCGCTGCGTCCACGATGGAGTCCAGCGAGCAGCAGGGGCGGTCCGGCACCGAGTCGCCGTAGCAGAACAACTTCATGGTGGCGCCAATGACGTCGTACCCCTGCTCTACAAGCAGAGCCGCGGCGACGGAGGAGTCCACGCCCCCCGACATGGCGACGAGAACCCTTTCCCGCATTACCACCCCTCCCCCTGCCGCGCTGCGGCATGAGCGGCATACGCGGCATTGGGCGAGACGACAAGGCCCCTGCCGTCCATGCCGCTTATGCCGCCCATGTCGCTGACGTCGCTGCTGCCACCTTCTGCTCGGGTCCCGATCATCTCCTCAACACTCCCGCCAGCGACCTCACCTTGGAAACAATGCCTGGCAGCTGCGCCACCACGTAGTCCACGTCGTCCGTCGTCGTGCTCTTCCAGAACGAAAACCGCAGCGCGGTGATGGCGCGGTCGAACGGAACCTCCAGCGCGGTGAGCACGTGGGACGGCTCCACCGAGCCGGTCGAACAGGCGGAGCCCGTCGAGCAGGCGATGCCCGCGAGATCGAGGTGCATCAGCATCGCCTCGCTGTCCGTTCCCGGCACCGTCACGTTACTCACATGCGGCGCACGCGGCGCGTCCGCGCCAGTTACTTCGAGGTCCGGGATCGCCCGCTTCACGCCGCGCTCGAACCGGTCGCGCAGGGCGCCGACGGCGCGCTGGAAGCCCTCCAGCTCGCTCGCCGCTAGCTCCACCGCACGCCCCAGGCCCACCGCACCCGCCACGTTCTCCGTGCCGGGCCGGATGCCGCCCTGCTGGCCGCCGCCGTGGACAATCGGGTGCACGCACTTCTTGTCTCGGATCACGAGCGCGCCGATCCCTTTGGGCGCACCGAGCTTGTGCCCGGACAGCGTGAGCAACGCACAGTCCACGTCCGCAAGCGACACCCGCACCTTCCCGATCGCCTGCACGGCATCGGTGTGAAACGGCGTGCCGGACGCGGCGCACCGTTCGGCGATGGCGCACACGTCTTGGACGATTCCCACCTCATTGTTCACCCACATCACGCTGACCACCGCGACACCCGTCTCGAGCGCGGCGTCCAGAGCGTCCATGTGCAGCTGGCCCCACCGATCCACGGGGAGCATCACCATCTCACCACCCATGGCTTCCACGGCGTGGGCCGCGCCGAGCACCGCCTTGTGTTCGGTGGCACCCACGGCGACGCGGAACTTGCGGCCGGCCGCGCGGGCCGCCAGCGCTGCCCCCACCACGGCGAGGTTGTCCGCCTCGGTGCCGCCGGAGAGGAAGTAGACCTGCCCCGGCTCCACGTCGAGCGCCAAGGCGATCTTGCGCCGCGCCTCCTGCACCGCAGCTCGGGCTTCCCGGCCGAAGCGGTGGGCCGAGCTGGGATTCCCGAACGCCCCGCCGGACAAGTGGGGCTCCATCGCCTCCAGCACCTCGGGACGAATCGGTGTTGTGGCGGCGTTGTCGAGATACACGAGGGGTCGCATACGCCAGGGGAAAAGTACCGTTGGAAGAGGGGGTTCGGAACTGAGGGGCGAGGAGGGGCGAGGAGAGACCAGGGGGGGCGAGAAGGGACGAGGAGAGATAAGGGGAGCCGAGGAGACACGAGGGAGCCGGGGAGGGCTTTCAGTGCCGTTCTTACCCTCCCCGCCTTTCCTCGTCCCCTTCGTCCCCCCTCGCCCCTCCTCGTCTCTCCTCGCCCCCTACAGCGACCGCACCCCCATCGCCACGACGTCATCTATCCGCACCGTCTCCTGCGTGACAAACGGCTCCCCGTACGCCGCGCGAATCAGGCTCCCGTAGTGCGCGTTCTGGATCCGGACCAGATCGTACAGCGCCTGGCCCGTGGGGAAGATCTCCCCCGCCGACTCGGCGCCGTCGAACTGCGAGGCGTAGCAGCGGATGGCGCGCAGCTTGGTGTCGAACTCCTCGGAGATATCAACCACGAACGACGGCTTCACGGGATCCTCGCGGTAGGCGAGGGCGTAGAGCACCTTCTCCGGCTTGTGGGGCTCCCGTCGGGCATCGTACCGGGCGAGCCCGGCCAGGAAACACGCGTCCCGCCCCAGGTCCGATGCCACGCGATGGTCCGGATGCCGGCCGACGGGGAAGGGAAGGATCACCACGCGGGGCCGGAGCATGCGGATCAGCTCAACCACCACGCGGCGGGTCTCGTCGGTGTTGTGCAGGTGCGCGTCCGGCAGCTCGGCGCGCAGGCGGACCGCGACGCCCATCACCCGCGCCGCGTCCTGCGACTCCTTGCGCCGCGTCTCGGCGTCGCCGCGCGTTCCCATCTCGCCGTTCGTGAGGTCCACAATACCCGTCTGATAGCCGCGGCGTTGCATCTTGATCAGCGTCCCGGCGCACGTCAGCTCGACGTCGTCGGGGTGCGCGGCGATGGCGAGTACATCAACAGGCGATGAAGGGCGATCACGGGCGATCACGGGCGAACTCGGCACCCGCTCGCCCGTCGGAGGCTGAGGACGCCCGACATCGCCTGTCATCGCCTGCCGTCGCCCTTTGTCTTCGATCGCCTGTTATTCATATCTCAGCGCCTCCACCGGATCCAGTTTCGCCGCCCGGTTCGCCGGCAGCAACCCGAAGGCGAGTCCGATCCCCACCGACACCGCCGTGGCCACGACGGCGCTCCACAGTGGGACTCCGGACTGGAACCCCAACAGCCGCTTGAGTCCTTGTCCCAACGCGAGTCCGGTCGCGATGCCCACGATCCCGCCCAGCCCGGTGAGCGTCGCGGCTTCCACGAGAAACTGCCACAGCACGTCGCGCCGCGTGGCGCCGAGGGCCTTGCGCACCCCGATCTCACGGGTGCGGCTCGTGACCGAGACCATCATGATCGCCATGACGCCGATGCCGCCCACCATCAGCGCCACGCTCGACAGCACGATCATCACCAGGAAGAATGCGCCGGTCAGCCGGTCGAAAATGTTGAGGATCTGCTCCGAGGTGATCATGTCGAACGTGTTGGGATCTTGGGTTCTGAGGCCCCGCATGCGGCGGAGCTGGAGCGTCGCCGCGTCCATGGCCCGGGCGAGGGACACGTTGTCGCGCGGCTTGGCCAGGATGATCAGCGCGTTGGTCTCGTCGTACCGAAACGCACGCCGCGCCGTCTCGAACGGCGCGATGGCGGCGATCTCCGGCGTGCCCGGTGCCTCGAAGATGTTCTCGGGCTTGGCGTACAGGCCCACGACCCGGAGCGGTCGGCTACCCACGCGCACCGTGGCGCCAATCGGGTTCAGCTCTCCAAACAACCGTTCCGCGGCGCGGCGTTCCAGCACTACGACCGGCGCGCCGGACCGCGCCTCCGCGAGCGTGAACACCCGGCCCACGACGATGCCTCCGCCCAGGATTTCCATGAACCGCTCGTCCGCCCCGAACACGCTCACCAGTTGGGTCCGCACGGGGCCGTGTTCTACGCGCTCGAACACCTGCATCCAGATCGCCGAATAGTGGATTTCCGGCAGCGCGGCGATCGCTTCGGCTTCCGCGGCCCGCAAGACGGGACGGATCCGCACCTCCCGCGGCAGCTGGTCGGGGTTGACCGGCGTCTGCGAGAAGAACCGGATGATGCGGAAGGTCGTGGGCCCCACGACCTCGAGCGTAGTCACGATCTGCTGACGGATACCCTGTACAATGGACGCCATCGCCATCACGGTGGCGACACCGATCACCACGCCGAGGATGGTCAGCAACGAACGCAGCTTGTTCTCGCGGATCGTCCCCAGCGCGATTCCCACGCCCTCGCGAATGGTCTGCGTGACCGATTCGACGCGGGAGCCCCATGCCGGGCGGATCGGCGGATCGGCGGTTCGGCGGTTCGTCATTCCACTGCCCGCCCGATCCGCCGACCCGCCGCGCCGCCGATCCGCCGTCCCGCCGCCGTCATTCTTGTCTCAACGCGACGATGGGGTCCAGCCTGGCGGCGCGAGACGCCGGATACACGCCGAACAGAATGCCAACGCTTGCGCCGAGGCCGAGGGCGACGGCGGCGGCCCACCAGGTGACACGGGCTGGGAGCGGCGAGGCCACGTCCACCACGAGCGCCACCATCCAGCCCGTCACCAGCCCGAGGAACCCACCGGCCAGAGCCAGCGTAACCGACTCGGCAAGGAACTGACGCATGATGTCGCTGCGCCGGGCGCCCAGCGATTTGCGAATGCCGATCTCCCGCGTCCGCTCGTTCACGCTCATGAGCATGATATTCATGATCACGATGCCACCCACGACGACCCCGATCGCGACCACCACTGGCACAACGGTGAACAGGACCCGTGTGAGACTTTGCCAGAACGAGATCAGGCCCTCGGCGGTGTCTACAGTGAAGTCGTTCGCCTCGCCCGGGCGAAGCCGGTGTGCGATCCGCATGGCCTCCTCGGCTCGCGCCATCCCGTCGGCCACCATGTACGCTTCCGGCATTTTCACAGAGATCACCGTGGTCAGGCGCCGGCCGTACATCGTCTCGAACGTGGTGAAGGGGAGCATCACGAACCCGTCCAGGGACTGTCCCAGGACGGTGCCCTTCTGGGCGACCACGCCCTTCACGACGAACTGCTGGTCGCCGACGCGGATCTTTCGGCCGATGCCGAGCGCCACGTCGTCGAACATCTTGTCGGCGACGTCATAGCCCAGCACAACGACCCGGCGGCGTTCCCGAACGTCCACGTCGGTGAGCGGCTCTCCGGTGGTGAGCGTGTAATCCTGCACCACCAGGAAGGGGGGCGTCACGCCGAAAACTTGAGCATCCCCAACCGTGCGGTTACGCCAGGTTACGTCCGCGACGGGCGTGGGCCAGCCCGACTGGAGCGCAATGGCCTCCGCGTCCAGCACCGCGCGCTCGACGTACGGGATGTCTTCCGGCGCGATGATCGGGCGGCGTTGCAGCCGCTCCCACTCCTCGTCGTCGAAGAACCCGACCGTGATGGGAGTGCGGCGGATCTGAAACGCGTTTCTGCCGACGATCGCCCCGGCCATGTTTTCTCGCACGTAGGCGTTCATTCCCTGAATGACGGCCACGACCGCCACGAGAAACGCGACCGAGACAATGATGCCGAGCAGGGTAAAGAACGACCGCAGCTTGTGCGCGGCGATCACCTGGAGCGCGAGGCGGAGGCCTTCGCCGAAGGGCATAGTCGAGCGGGAAAGCTAACGTCCGGGTGGCAGAGGCGACGGAGGACGATAGGCGCCGACGGGGGACGACGGAAAGCTGGCGAGTGCTGGCGTGACGGAAGGTCCCTCGCCAACGTTCACCGATGCCGACTCCGGAGAGCCCGCTGACGCTCGCGACGTGGCGGCGACGCGTGAGTGACATGTACGCGGCGGTGCGCGCCGCGTCCGCGGGCGAGGAAGCCGAGACGTGCGCGCTGTTCCGCCGCATGCGAAACGTCCTGTTCTCCAGCCACCCGGACTCGCCGCTTTCCACCGGCGCCCGCGCGGCGTTCCGAGGGCTCGCCTACTATCCCTACGATCCCCGCTGGCGTGTGCACGGCGTCGTTGACGATGCCGTGGCCGCGGACGGGCACGGCATCACGGTCGGGGGGGACGGGCCCGTGCCGTTCGTCCGCGTTGCGCTCGTTCGGTTCGAATGCCCCGCAGGCAGCGCGTCGCTCAGCCTGTATTGGATCGAAGGCTATGGCGGGGGGCTATTCCTGCCGTTTCGCGACGGGACCTCCGGGAACGAGACCTACCACGCGGGGCGGTACCTTATTGACACGGCGAAAGGGGCCGACCTCGGCCTGGACCACGCCGAGATTCTGCTCGACTTCAACTATGCCTACCATCCGTCATGTGCCTACAGCGATCAGTGGGCGTGTCCCCTGGCACCACGGGAGAACTGGCTGCCGTTCGCGGTGCCGGTGGGGGAGCGAATGTCATGAACGGGCGACGATAGCCGACGTCTGCCGACGACGGGACGGATAGCCGCACCCTATTGCCTTCATCGGCCATCGTCGGCCGTCGTCGCCTGTCGTCGGCTGGTCTCTACTCGTACCGCAAGGCCTCGACGGGATCCAACCGCGCCGCCTTCGCCGCGGGGTACATCCCGAACCCGATTCCCGTGAGGACCGAGGCGAGGATGGCGACGACCACGGACCACAGCGGGACCACGGCGGGGATGGGCGACGCCTTGTTAACGATGAGCGCAATCACGCCGCCCGCGACCATCCCGACCACGCCCCCGACCAGCGTGAGCGTCGCCGCCTCCACCAGGAACTGCCACAGGATCTCCCGCCGCCGGGCGCCCAGCGCCTTGCGAACGCCGATTTCCCGCGTGCGCTCGGTCACGGAGATCATCATGATCGCCACCACGCCCACACCGCCCACCATCAGGCCCACGCTCGACAGCGCGATCATGACCAGAAAGAACACCCCGGTCACGTTGTCCCACGTCTCCAGCAGCTTGTCCTGTGTGACCACGGTGAACGTGCTTTCCTGGCCGGGCCTGAGGCCCCTGACGACCCGCAACTTCGACGTGACGTCATCAATTGCTTGATTCAGCGACACGTTGGGCGCAGGCGACACAAGGAAGTCCATCCACCCGCGCCAGTGCGGGACGTGCTTGTCGAACGTGGAATGTGGCACCACGGCCCGCGGCCGGTTCCCCTCGCCGAACAGGTCGGGCGGCGGCGTGTACACGCCGATCACTTCATACGGCTCTCCGGCGATCTTGATGCGGCGGCCGATGGGGTCGAGCGAGCCGAACAGCTCCGAGGCGAGCTTCTGGTTGGGGACGACCACGCGTGAGCGAGCCTCAAACTCGAGCTGCGTGAACGAGCGGCCGGGGAACACGTCGCCACCCGAAACACGCAGCCAGTTCACGCCGAGGCCGCGAATCCCGACCTGGGCGAGCTCGCGCGTACCCGCTTCCATGGGAGCGCCCGTTCCCTCGTCCAGCACGACGAAGTTGATCGATGGGAGCTCCGCCAGCCGTTCGGCTTCTTCGACGGTGAGCGGCGGGTTGCGACGCCACGGGCTCATCTCTTCCGACCCGTCCGAGACGACCACGCCTCCCTGGAAGAAGCGGAACACGTAGAACGTGCGCGGACCCGCCTGCTCGAAGATGTCGGCCACGCCGCGGTTGATCCCGCTCACCATGGCTGCGATCACCATCACCACCATCACGCCGATGGCGATGCCGAGGATGGTGAGTGCCGCCCGCAGCTTGTTGTTGCGCAGGGAATCGAGCGCGATGCCGACGCCTTCAAACAGGGCGAGCACAGCCTACTCGTGCCGCATGGCGTCCACGGGATCGAGCCGTGCGGCGCGGCTGGCGGGATAGAGCCCGGCGGCGATCCCCACGCCGCCGCCCAGCAGTACGCCCACGAGAATGGACCAGGGAGCGACGCTCGCCGGGAGCGGCGTGGTGGACGCGATGGTCTGAGCCAGGAGAACGCCCGTGGCGATGCCGATCAGCGCCCCCACCACGGCGAGCGTAGCCGACTCCACGAGGAACTGCCGCATGATGTCCCGGCGCCGGGCCCCTAGCGCCTTGCGGATGCCGATCTCCCGCGTGCGCTCCGCCACCGCCATCAGCATGATGTTCATGATGACGATGCCGCCCACGACCAGCGAAATGGACACCAGGCCGGGCAGCGCCGCGAGCAGGATCCGGTTGATCTTGCCCCACACGTCGAGAATGCCCTCGGATGTCTCCAGCGCGAAGTTGTTGTCCTGGTTCGGGCGCAGGTTGCGCCGGGAGCGCATGATCGCTTCGGTCTGCTCCATGGCCAGCCGCATCTCGGGCACCGACGCCGCACGGATCAGCACCGCATCCACCAGGCCCGGAGGGTTGGTGAACTTCTTCACGGGTGCGGTCGCCGGCGCCACCGCGAACTTGTCGAGCGAGATCCCGAACAGGTTTCCCTGGGCCTCGACGACGCCGATTACGCGATACAGGTTGTCCCGGATCTTGATCTCCCGACCGAGCGGGTCCCGATCGTCGAACAGGCGCCGGGCAAGCTCGTTGCCCACCACGATCACGGGCGCGGCAGCCCGCACCTCCTGGGCCGTGAACGACCGGCCGCGCTCGATCCGGTAGTTCTTGATCTCGAAGTACGTCTCCGTGGCCCCGGTGATCTCGATGTCGCGCGCGATGCGGCCGCGATACTGCACCGTGGCGGACGCGGTCGACTGCCAGGCCGTGGTCACCGGGACCGTGAGGCCGGCTTCCACGGCGCGGGCGTCGTCCTCGGTGATCCGGGGCCGGCGGCGCCACAGCCGCCAGGTCTCGGCTGGAACGTCTTCCGAGAACGCCGGGAACCGCCGCAAATGGAAGGTGTTGACGCCAAAAAACGTCCCGGCGAACCGCTCAGTCATGTAGCGGTTCATGCCTTCGACGATGGACACGACCGCGATGAGAAAGGTGACCCCGATGAACACGCCGACCAGCGAGAAGCCGCTCTTCATCTTCTGCGACCACAGCATGCGCAGCGCGAGCCGGATCGCTTCGCCGAACGGCACGGGTCAGGCCGCGGCCTGCAGCTGGTCGGAGTGCACCAGGCCGTCCCGCAACGTCACCACGCGCCGGGCCCGGGCCGCGATGTCGGCCTCGTGGGTGACGACGATGATGGTCTGCCCCTGGCCGTGCAGATGCTCGAACACGGCCATGATCTCGGCGGAGGTCGTGGAATCGAGGTTGCCGGTGGGCTCGTCGGCCAGCAGGATGCTCGGCTCGTTCACCAGCGCGCGCGCGATCGCCACGCGCTGGCGCTGGCCACCCGACAGTTCGCTAGGCCGGTGGTGCATGCGGTCCTGCAGCCCCACGCGCGCGAGGGCGTGACTGGCTCGCCGGCGCCGCTCGCCCGCGCTCACGCCGCCGTAGATGAGCGGCAGCTCCACGTTGTGCAGCGCCGTGGCGCGCGGCAGCAGGTTGAACGTCTGGAACACGAACCCGATCTCGCGGTTCCGCACGCGCGCGAGCGCGTCGTCGTTCATCCGCGAGACTTCCACGCCGCTGAGCCAGTATTCGCCGGCGGTGGGCGTATCGAGACAGCCCAACACGTTCATGAGAGTGGACTTACCGGAGCCCGAGGGCCCCATGATCGCCACGTACTCGTTGTGCCGCAGGGTGAGGTCCACGCCGCGCAGGGCGCGAATGGTCTCGCTGCCCAGCCGGTATTCCCGGGTCAGCCCCTGCACGCGAATGATGAGCGTCTCGGTCACGGCCGCCGCTGCTCGGTTGCGGGCGTCCGCATGGCCCGCACCCGCGAGCTGTCCTTGAGGTCGCGGATCGTCTGGTACGGCCCGGCGACGATCGTGTCCCCGGCCCGGAGTCCCTCGAGCACCTCGAAGTACTCTTCGCCCGCGATGCCCACCTTGACGGGCCGGAACTGCGCCTTGCCGTCATCCACGACGAACACGCCCTCGGATTCGTCTTTCTTCGTCGTATCCTGCGGCATCGTCTCCGTGGAGATGGGCGTGTGCTCGCGCACGGTCAACGCGATGATCGGGATGGACAGCACGCTGTCCCGCGTCGCGGTGACGGCCTTCGCTGTGGCGGACAGGTCCGGCCGGATATCGGGTGGCGGATTGTCCAGCGTGATCTCGACGTCGTAGTCCACAGCCCGGTCACCGGTCGCCGAGGCCGCCGCGCTGGCCGCCAGAATCGCGCTCTGCGAGATCTTGGTCACCCGACCGGAAAACGTCGTGTCCGGGAACGCGTCAATCGTCACGTCGGCGGAATCCCCCAGGTGCAGCCGGACCACATCCGTCTCGTCCACCTGAACCTTGACTAGGATCACCGAGAGGTCGCTCACCGTGAGCAGCAGTCCGGTCTCACGGGAGAAGGTGCCCGGCACGGCGACCTCGCCTTCCTCCACGGCGACCCGGGTTACCTGCCCGTCGATGGGCGAGCGGAGCACGGTCTTCGCCAGTTGATCTCGCGCCTCGCGGAGACCCGCCCGGGCCTGCTCCACCTGATGCTCGGCCGAGACGGCCAGCGCCTCCGCGACTTCGAAGGACGTCTGGGCCTGCTCGAGTTGTTCGTTGGAGACGAGGACCGAGTCGGTGCGGCGCAGGGCCAGCGCGCGGTCCAGGGCCCGCCTGGCCTGATCCCGGTTGGCTCGAGCCTGGAGCGCCGACGCCTCGGAGGACGACAGCAAGGCCTGGGCCCGCGCCACCGCCGCCTCGTATTGCGACGGGTCGATGCGGACCAGGAGGTCGCCTCTCCGCACGCGGTCGCCTTCGTTCACTGGCAGGCTGACGATGCGACCCGTGATGTCCGAGCTGATGTCCACCGCGCTCTTCGGCGTAATCCGGCCGCTGGCCGTGACGGTGGCCACGAGCGACCGCGTGGCAACGGCTTCGAGCCGGACCTCCGTGCCGCGGTCGCCGCGGGCGGCCGTGCCCACGACCACCGCGCCCACCAGAGCGGCCAGCACACCGCCGGTTACCAGAAACTTGTTGCGTCGGGACATGTCGGTTCCGTTCTCCTACTGCAGGGGACGGCCCACGGCCGCCTCGAGCGACGCCCTCGCCCGGTGGTAATCGTAAACCGCGGTAATGTAGTCGGCCTCGGCCTGCTGCGCGGCAAGCTGCGCGTCGAGCAGCTCGAAGAACGTGCCTGAACCCACGCGATACCGCTCCGTCGCCAGCCGCAGCGCTTCCTGCGCGGCCGTCCGGTTGGCCTCGCGGACCTCGATGGTCTGATGCGCCGTGAGCAAACCGTAGTACGCCTGGCTGACGTCGGTTCGCACCTGCAGGGCGCGGGCGCGCACAGCCTCCCGCGCGTCATCCGCCTGCGCGGCTGCCTGCGAGACGTCGAGCGGACGGCCAAACTGCGTAAAGATCGGCAGTTGCACGCCAAGGCTCGCGAAGAACGGCTGGCTGCGGAAGTCGAAGGGGAACACGCTGTTCTGGGCCCGGATCGCCGCCTCACGCTCCGGCGTGAATCCGTATATCAGGTTGCAGGGCACCTGGGGCCGACCGGCGTTGATCCAGTCCGAGTTGATGTACTCGCACTGCTCGACCTGATCCTCAGCGGCCAGCTGCTGGCCCGCGACCAATGGATCGGCGTTGGTGAACTGTTGGGTGAATCCGGACCAGCCTGCGGAAAACGAGAGCGTCGGCAGCCAGGCCGACTTGGCCGCCCGCTCACCCCACGTGGCCGCGGACTCCTGCGCCCGGAGCGCGTTCAGGTCCGGGTTCTGCGTCTCGGCGCTGGTGAGCAGGCCCTGCAACGTCCACTGCGGCTCCACGATGGGGAACGTGTCCGACAGTGTTACCACGGCCGGGTCATCCGGCGCCGCCACGCCCATCTGCTGGAACAGCCGGAGCTTCTCCACGGTGACGGCCTGCTGGGCCTGGATCAACGCCACCTGGGACACGCCGCGGGCGACTTCGGCCCGCCGCACGTCGAGCACCGTCGTCTGTCCGACGTCGTACCGCGCCCGCGCCAGCCGTAGATTCTCCTCATTTCGGCGAATCTGGACCTCCGACAACGCCACCTGCTCCTGCGCCTGCAGCACCGCGAGATACTGAGCGACGATCGACGAGCGCAGGTTGAGCATGGCACCCGTAATCGCGGCGTCTGCAGCGTTGAGCTGCGCTTTCGCCAGCCCGGGTTGCGACAGGGTGCGTCCGGACAATTGCCAGGACAGGCTCAGGTCGTAGCTCGAGCCGATCGTGGATGACTGCTGGACGAACTCCTGGGTCAGGAACCGTTGCGATCCCGACCCGCGATACCCGACGCCGCCGCTGGCGGTGAACATCGGCAAGAAGCTCGCGTAGGCGTTGCGGACTCCCCAGGCCGCGGGGCCGCGGTTATTGACAGTCTGGCGCAGCGCCGGGCTGTACTGCGACGCCAGATCCACCGCCTCGTCGAGACCGAGGGACTGTGGGACAGTGGGAAGAGGGCGATCCTGGCTTTGGAGCGGAAGGCCCGCGCAGAGCGCGGCTACGGCAGTGAGTCGGAGAACGCGGAACATCGGTGTCCTCGTACAGAGTTGAAGGGTGTACTGCGCCACGGAACACGTACGGCCGGGGCGCAGGCGGAGTTTCAGACTGAGACCGTCCACGGGACCTGGTGCAAAATAGCCCGGGGGCTGGGGCGAGTGAGACGGGAAAAACGCAGCCGGGTGCGAACTTATGCGTTAGCGCGGACGTTCCCGGCGCTCGGCCACCAGCCCCGTGCCGGCGTCTTCTGCCTTCATGAGCCGGCCGCCCTGGTCGTACCAGAGATGTCGAATGCGGCCGTTCAGTCGCAGGGTCACCTGCTGCAGGGCGTGCACCACGCCACCGATTTCGGTGCGCGCCTCGCCCACCCACGTGACCTGAGCCCTCGCCCGTTGGTCCCGCCTTGGCATAAGCGCGGCGAAGCCGGGCGTTCCATCCCGGGGCAGCAGGGCCTGCAGCGCGAACACGGAGTCATCCAGCACCACGTGGCGCTCCGCGCCCGGCAGCTCCCGTGCCGCTTCCCGTCCCGGGCGGACGGTCCGAATGGTCACGCGCCGCGTTCCCAGGGCGGCGTACAGACGGTACGGATCCGGACCCGTGACCTCGAGCTGAACGGCGGCCGGAAGGGAGTCCGCCCCGAGCTCCAACTCGAAAGACAGCGTTGTGGTTGCGTGGGTTGCCGGGTACCAGGCCGTCGTGCTGATCGTGTACCCGGGCCCCGTGGTCCTGCCGCGGCGGATGGTGAATTCCTCCCGGCCGACGACCTCGCCGCCGCCCAGAATGACCAGTGTCCCCCCATCCACGACCTGCGCTACGATTGGCCGGCCTCCGAGCGTCCCGGCCGCGAGGGCAACGGCGGTGGTCCAGCGCCGGACGCTTGCGGAAGGGACCCGAATCACCGATATCCGCATCAGGCCACGGCCGTCGCCCGTGTCGGGTGGCCCATGAACCCCGGGCTCTCGGCGGGAATGGCCCGAGACAACCCGCGATGATAGCGCCTGGCAGCGCGTGGGGACAGAACAGAATGCTGCGCGTGGCTCATGTCCACTGCGCCGGGCGTGAGGAACCGGAGGTGTAAGAGGTGCATGCCGCCGTGAGCGCGCGTCATACGTATGCCGCCCTGGTCGCCGGCGCGGCGCTCGGCGCCTGGCTCCTCGAGCCCGGTCTGGGCTTCGCGCTGGTGGCGCTCGCCGCCGCTATCGCCAGCGTGTGGCTCGGACGGAAGAGCTTGTTCGCCGCCCTTCTTCCCGGCGTGTTGTCGCTCGCCGGCGGCATCGCCGCCATCCACACGGCTCTCTCCGTGCGGCGAGTGGAAACCGCGTGGCTAGCGACGCGAGAGGCGCTGGTGGACGAGGGCCGGCGCCGGCTCGATCGCACGCTGGGGGACGCGGTCAGCCTCGCGCGCAACCTCGCCCAGCGCGCGCTCGCCGCAGGCCCCGCTCCGCCGGCTGCCCAGTTCAGCGCCCTCGAGGCCGCCCTGCGCCCCGGCGCACCCGAGCACGGGGTCGCACTGCTCGACGCGACCGGCCGTCCGGTCGCCTGGGCCGGCCGGCACCGCGTCGTCCCTGCTCCCGGCGGCGATGATCTCGTGGCATCCATCTCTGGATTCTACGCCGTGCAGAGCGCACGACGCCAGGAGGAGGGCTGGACGGGCGTGGGGCAGGTGCTCCTGGCCGCCGACAGCGCGGTGCCCGATCTGGAGGGCAGTGTCGCGGCTCGGTTCGCGCGGCGCACGAGCACGGGCCTCGAGTTCTTCCCGCCCGGCGGGGCGCGGGCCGAGATCGAGGATGTGTTCGACTACTGCCTGCCGGAGTGCCGGCCCGCCATCGGCGCCGCGGACACGCTCTTCAGC
>JACQHC010000087.1 GCA_016199245.1 Gemmatimonadota bacterium
CGACACGCGGATTTTCAGTCCGCTGCTCTACCAACTGAGCTACCTGGCCGGATTGAGACGGCGGATGGCGAAGGGATTATAGAAGCGCCCCGCGGCAGCGCCAAGTGCGTGACACCGCCGCGGGGCTGGAGGGGCCTGCCCGCCTACGGCCGATACTCGACCAGCTTTAACTCGACTACGTCCTCGTCCTCACCGGTCGAAACGAACAGCGGCAGGGCCACATGCGGCGATACGCACGTCTGCATTCGGACCTGATTGTTCTCACGCGCCACACCCAGCATTCCGTTCACACCCCCGTACTGGCACGTGCTCTCGACCTTGAATGAGCTGCTCTCCCCGCCGCTGGAGAAGCTCCAGCCGCTGCCGACTTCCCATTCACGCCCCATGTACATGGCCCACACGGGCGAGAAGAGGGCGATCGCAAGCGGCCCCATGGACATGAACCCGGCCCAGGCCATCGGGGAGCTGATGGCGTCGGGCGACGGCGACACCTGTGACGAGGAGAACTCGTCGTCGCCCAACTTCCCAGCCACCGTAATGCGGAACCGGCCGTCGCCCGTGGGCTTCACGTCGAGCGTGTAGTAGCCCGTCAGCGTCTCGCCGCCCTGTACCTGCCTCGCGTCATACCGGAAATGCTCGGTGCCGCGGAACTTGTAGGGTGACCAGGTCCACGGCCCACTCGGCAGCGCCAGCCCGCCGACCGGAGCGGCGGCGGCCCTGGTCGGCGCGGCGGCAGGGGCCGCGGCCGCCGTGGGCGCCGGTGCGGCCGCGGGCGCCGGCTCCGGCGGCCGCTCGGCCTGCGCCGGGCAGCTTCCCACGCAGTCCCCAACCTGCGCCGGGCCACCCGTCAACGTGCCTGTCGCCCACGTGTCACCCGCTTCGGTGATCTTGACCGTCCCGACCGGTGTCGTGACCCGCCGAATCACTCGTCCCGTGGATGGGTCCTTGATCTCGCGGCCGGGGCGCACCACTTCGTACGTCTCACCGGCACGGATGCCGGCCAGTGTCCCAATGTTGACCGTGACATCCGATCCCGCCACGTCCGCGACCAACCCCGAAACGGCCACTTTCACAGCAACGATCTTGGTGTTGGCCTGGACGACCTCAGCCACCAGACCTTCCACGGCCTTGCGTGTCGCCTCGCCGATGATCGTGTTCTGAAAGTTCGAGCTCGACATGTCGATGGCGCCACCCGCGCCAATCCCGCCGATGTCGGCCCCGTACAAGCTCACGCCGCCCCGGGAGGACTCCCCTTTGCCGGTCGCGACCGCCAGGATCTCGGCCGTCTGGACGTCGATGAGGCGGGCGTCCACGACGACGGTCGCCTTGGAGCTCTGCCGGCCGATCCCACCGAGCCGGACCGGGCCCACGCGCGCGCCGCCGCCGGCCTGCAAGCTCTTGTCATCGCGGCCAAACTGCGTGATCGCGCCGATCACGATCGCGTCAACGCCAAGCACCTTCCCGAGCCTCGCAGCAGTGCTCGGATCGCCCCGCCCGCTCGCCTGGAAGTTCTGCTCCGTGAGGATCTGATCCAGCGCCTGCCGCTCAATGAGCCGGTAGGTGCCGTTCTTGACCAGCTCAGTCACCAGCAGGTTGGTGATGCCGCGACCAATGTCCACGTCGGAGCCGAAAATGTCGTACACGTACGAATGAACAGTCTGGTATTCGAAATCGAGGATCGCCAACCGTTTCTTGGCCGGTGCCTCTTGTGCCGTAATCGGCACGACGATCCCGGCCGCCAGCCCCAATAGGGCCGACGTGAGTGGAGCGATGCTTCGGGCGTTCATAGAGACCTCAAGACCTGAAGGACGATGCCAGTGCTACCCCAACCGTGAGATCGTACGGGTTGCCAACGCGGTTGTCAACCTGACCTGTCCCCGTAGCGAACGCCCTGGCGGCGACACCTCTCGACATCACCGCAGCCTCGGGCAGGCGCAAGTTCCCCGCCTTTCACAGTTCCTGACGACGACCGCACCGCTCTCGCCCATCCCGCGCCCACGCAGCATTATTGCGCCGCTCCGGTTGCCGCCCCTTGCCCCCCGAGCGCCTGACGTCCACGAAGAGGAGAGCCATGAGCGCGACGACTGCCGGCAGGGCCGCGCGAACGTCGCTTGGGCTCGCGGCACTCTTGTTCCTCGTCGCTCCCCTCCGGGCGGGTGCACAGAACACGGGCACGGTGCTTGGCACCGTGACGCGGCAGAGCGACGGCGCCCGTTTGGGCGGTGTTGCCGTGTCCGTCGAAGGGACGAATCTCGCGACCGTCACGGGAACGGACGGTGCCTACACGCTGCCCCGCGTGCCTGCGGGAGCGCACGCACTGCGGTTCCGCTGGCTCAGGTATCGGCCGCAGACGGTCGCGGTCACGGTCGAACCGGGTCACACGTCAGAGATCGACGTCGCTCTCGCCGCCCAGCCGGTCACGCTCGCGGAAGTGGTCGTCACGGCCTCCCGCCGGTACGAGCGGGTCATGGATGCACCGTCTGCGATCTCGCTGGCGGACGTCCCCCAGGCAAGAACCGCGCACCTGACCGGCCAGGTTCCGGCCGCGCTCGCGAACGTCCCGGGCGTGGACCTTGTCCAGAGCGGCGTGACGGACTTCAACGTCAACGCGCGCGGCTTCAACTCGTCGTTGAACCGCCGCGTGTTGGTCCTGCAAGACGGCCGCGACCTGGCCATCACGTTCCTCGGCGCTCAAGAGTGGGCCGCCAACCCCTTACTCGATGAGGCAGTCCGGATCGAGCTGGTACGCGGGCCGGGATCGGCGCTCTACGGCGCCAACGCATTCTCTGGCGTGCTGGCGATCACCACGCCGGCCGCGCGGGAGACGCCCGGCACCAGGTTGGCCCTTTCCGGCGGCGAGCTCGGCACGTTCCGCGCCGATGTGCGCCACGCCGGCGCGCTCTGGGCGAGGCGGGTCGGCTACCGGCTCACCGCAGGCCTCGGAACGAGCGATACCTGGTCGCGCTCGCGCACCAGTCGCGACGGGCTCGACCTGCGGCGCGAATACGCTCCCGCCACGGACCGGATGGTATCAGTGGCCGCCGTCGAACGACGGCCGCTGAACGGACAGGATACCACCGCCGTGACCGGAACGCCGACGGGCGACCGCGCGCCGCTGCGCACCATGCACGGCGCGGGACGAATCGACCTGTACGCCGACAACGGCGCGGTCGGCACCGCGGAAGGCGGTGTCACCCTCGCGGAGAACGAGCTCTACGTGACCGGAATCGGCCGCGTCCAGGTGGCACGGGCCCTCCGCCCGTGGGCCCGCGTCGCTCTGACGCACCCGAGCTACACCGTCATGGCCTGGTACTCCGGTCGCCGCTCGCTGGACCCGCAGATCGCGCTCCTTTCGGGCGCCACTTTCGAAGAGAACTCCGGCATGTTCCACCTCGAAGGTCAGGTCACGCACCGCTTTGGCGCCGATCGCGGACGCGTGGTGCTGGGCGCATCGCTCCGACGCACCCACCTCGACACCAAGTCCACGCTGATGCATCCGGCCAACGACGGACGGAGCGACGCGTTCTACTCGGGATACTCGCAAGTCGAGTATCGCGTCACGCCACGGGTTCGAGTTGTCGCGGCGGCCCGGGTCGACGACGGCGACCTGCTGCGCGGCCAATTCTCCCCCAGGGCGGCCGTCGTCGTGAGCCCCAACGAGCGACACGCGTTCCGCGCCACCGTGAGCCGAGCGTTCCAATCGCCCAACTACGCGGAGTTCTTCCTGCGTGTCCCCGCCGCTGCCCCGGCCACGGCTCCGCGCGCCCTCGAGTTCGCTATCGAGCAGTTCCTCCGGACGGTGAAGGGCTCGTTCCCGACGGAGCCATCCATCACCGCCCTCGCCCTGCCGGACGATCTCCCGTGGGACTTCGATTCCCTCACCCAGGCTCTGGCCCTCGGTAACGAAGGCCTCGACGTGGAAGGCGTCACGGCGTGGGAGGTGGGCTACAAAGGAACCTTCGGCCGGGCGTACGTTACGCTGGACGGATACGTGAACCTGCTCGACGACTTCGTCACGGACCTGCTGCCCGCCGTGAACCTCGCCTATCCGCGCTACCTGCTCACGGACGGCGGCACCAACGTGGCCTCCTGGCTCGGCTCGCTGGACGCGGTTTTCGCCGGCCTTCGCTCCGCGGCCCGGATCACGCCGGCCCAGGAGGCGACCCTACGCGGGACGATCGCGGCGCTGCTGGACGGCTACACCGCGCTCAACACGTGGACCGGCTCAGGGCTCGCGACGCTCCCGGCGGGGACCCGCGCCCTCGTCCTATCGTACACCAACGCGGGACGCGTCATCGAGCGCGGCGTGGAAGCCGGTGCGGGCATCGACATCGGCGGCGGGGTGCGGCTGGACGGGTCGTACACCTTCTTTGATTTCGAAATCCGGCAGTCGTCGGACGGGGACAGCCTCAAGCCCAACACGCCAACGCACAAGGGAACGTTGTCCGTGAGCTACCTGGCGCCCCGGGGACTCGAGGTTGCGGCAACGGTGCGATTGGTGGATCGGTACGACTGGGCCGCAGGAGTCTTCGCAGGCAGTATTCCGGCATCCCAGACCGTGGACCTCAGCGCCGCCTACCGGCTGAGCAACACCTTGCGACTGCACGTCGTGGGGACCAACCTGTTGGACCAGATGCGCTACCACATGTACGGCGGGTCGGTAGTCGGGAGGAGAATCCTGGGGGGCGTAACGGCGAACTTCTGACGAGGCCATGAAAGCCATTCGAGTTCACACTCCGGGCGGTCCCGACGCCCTGCGCCTGGAGGACATTGCCGCGCCCGAGCCGAAGCCGGGTGAAGCGCTCGTGCGCGTCGAAGCGGCGGGCGTGAATTACATCGACACCTATCAGCGCTCGGGGCAGTACCGTGTCAGTTTCCCGGCGACCATCGGCCAGGAAGGAGCCGGTGTGGTGGAGCGGCTGGGCGAGGGGGTGAGCGGGCTCACCCGCGGAGAGCGCGTGGCGTGGACCGGCGTTCTGGGAGCGTACGCCGAGTTCGCCGTCGTGCCAGGCGAGCGGCTCGTGCCCGTTCCGCCCGTCGTTAGCAG
>JACQHC010000088.1 GCA_016199245.1 Gemmatimonadota bacterium
ATCGAGTTGCTCATCGTCGTGGTGATCATCGGGATTCTCGCGGCCATCGCCATCCCCAAGTTCGCCAACACAAAGGAGAAAGCGTACATCGCCGCGATGAAGGCCGACCTGCGCAATCTGGTGAGCGCGCAGGAGGGCTATCTCGCGGACAACCTGACATACGCCAGCACAGTGGGGGCTCTGAACGTCAACGAGTCCGCCGGCGTGACGCTGACCGTAGCTACCGGAACGGCCTCAGGCTGGGCCGCCACGGCCTGGCACAACGCCACAGCCACGACTTGCGCTATTTTCTACGGCGGTGCCACGCCTGTGGCTCCGGCTACCCAGGACGGAGTGCCGGACTGCAACTGAACAGACCCGCCCATCACGCTCGTTCCTCCGGGCGACAGGGTTTCCTGTCGCCCGTTTCTTTCACCATCTTGGAGCCGTGGCTTTGAGCGATCCGTCCACGTCGTCCTCTGTCGCCTCTCGTCCTCGTCCGTCGCTGGGCGGAGACGGAGCCGGGGGAGGGAGGGCCACGCTCAAACGGGAGATCCTGGTCAACTTCGCCATACTGGTGGGTGCGGCGCTCTCGCTGGCGGTGGTGACCGCCCTGGTCGCGCCCATTCTCCCTCCCCGGACGGCAGCGGTGGCCCTCGTGTTCCTCATCGCCGGCGACGTGGCGGTCGTGTTTCTGTTCGGGCGGTACCTGATCGAGCGCCTGGTGCACCGGCCGCTCCTGGCGCTCATGAGCGCCGCGGATGCGCTGGCTGCGGGAGATCTCGAGCGCCGCGCGCCACCGGCGGAAACCCGGGAGTTCAACGAACTGGCGGAGCGTTTCAACCGCATGACGGACCGCCTGCTGGAGATCCAGGGACAGGTCGTGCGATCCGAGAAGCTCGCAACCACCGGGCGGCTGGCCGCCGGCATTGCACACGAGGTGGGCAATCCGCTCGCCGCGCTGGGCAACTACCTCGAGCTGCTGCGCCGGCGCGGCGCAGACGCCGAGATGCTGGACGGCGCCGGACGGGAGATCGAGCGTATCGATCGGATCGTGCGCGGGTTGCTCGACTTCGCCCGGCCGCGGCAGGATTCGCCGGCACCGGTGGACATGGTAGCGGTCGCGCGCGGCGCGGTCGCTCTGCTCCAGCATCAGGGGGTGTTGCGCAGCGTGGACATCACCACTGCGTTCGCGCCTCACGTGCCGCTCGTACTGGGCCGAGTGCACGCGCTCGAGCAGGTCCTGGTGAATCTCGTGCTGAATGCGATCGACGCCGCTCCAGTGGGTCGGATCGTCGTGGGCGTGGAGCCGTGGACGTACGAACCCCGGCCGCCCGGGACGGCCCGGCGCAGCGACACATCGCTCGCGGCGCCCGGCGAAGCAGAAGCCCGGCGATCGGGCGAACCACGGCGTCCGTGGCGGCGGGAGCTCGGGCCGGGCACGCGCGGCGTGCTCGTCTATGTGGCCGATTCCGGGCCCGGCGTTCCTCCGGCCGACCGAGCGCGGGTGTTCGAGCCATTCTTCACCACGAAGGCGCCGGGCCATGGAACCGGGCTCGGGCTCGCCGTGGTGTTGAGCGTGGTCGAGGATACGGGCGGCGTGATCTGGGTGGATGAAGCGCGCGAGGGCGGCGCGGCGTTCAAGGTGTTCCTGCCGGCGGATCGGACGGGTGGCTGACCATGCGCGTCTTGCTCGTCGATGACGACCCGGGCCTGAGGCAATCCCTATCACTGCTGCTCGCGGGTGACGGGTATGCGGTCACGGCCGAAGGCTCACCGTCGCGAGCTCTGGAGCGTGCCGGCGCGGAGCCGTTCGATCTGATCCTGTGCGACGTGCGCATGCCGGAGATGGAAGGGACGGAGTTTCTGCGTCGCTATCAGGCTGTCGGCGGGAGCGCGCTCGTGGTGATGATGAGCGCGTATGGTGGGGACGACGCGGCCATCGCGGCCATCAAGCAGGGCGCCTACGACTACCTGCCCAAGCCGTTTCGGGCTGACGAAGTGCTGCTCACCCTGCGCAAGGCCGCCGAGCGGGAGCGCTTGAAGACGCAGGTCGCCCGCCTGCAGGCCGAGTTGGCGCGCACGACGGACCGGGAAGTCGTGGCGGTCTCGCCGGCCATGCGCCGGCTGGTGGAGCTGGCTTCGCGGGTCGCCCCGCACCCGACGACCGTATTGATCACCGGCGAGAGCGGGGTCGGGAAGGAAGTGGTGGCCCGGGCGATCCACCGGATGAGCCCGCGCAGCGCCGGACCCTTCGTGGCCGTGAACTGCGCCGCCATTCCGGAGCAGCTGCTCGAGTCAGAGCTGTTCGGCCACATGCGGGGCGCGTTCACCGGGGCGACCGCCGATCGTATCGGGCTGTTCGAGGAAGCCAACGCCGGCACCCTGCTGCTCGACGAAATCGGTGACCTGCCGCCGGCGCTCCAGGTCAAGTTGCTCCGCGTGCTTCAGGACTCGGAGATCCGCCGTGTGGGGGAGACCCGCTCTCGACGCGTGGACGTGCGCGTCATCGCGGCCACGGCGCGGGACCTCGAAGCTGACGTCTCCGGAGGCCGGTTTCGCGAGGACCTGTTCTATCGTTTGAACGTCGTGCGACTTCATGTTCCGCCCCTGCGAGAGCGGCCTGAGGACGTGGACGCCCTCAGCACGGTGCTGCTGCGCCGGGCCATGGACCGGGCGGGGCAGGCGGTGACGCTCACGCCAGAGGCGCGCCAGGCCATTCGGCGCCGCACGTGGCGCGGGAACGTGCGGGAACTGGAGAATGCCATCGAGCGGGCCGTCGTGCTGTCGCAGGATGGCGTCCTGCGGGCCGAGGCGTTCGAGGAGCCCGGGAGCGAAGCGGGCCTGGTATCTCCTGTGCGCGGCCTACCGAATGACGCCTCCCTCGGTCCGCCCAGGCCGCTGAAGGAGGCCGTGTCCGAAGCGGAACGCGGGGCGATCATGGCCGCCCTCGCGAACTGTGGCGGCCGTCGGGCCGAAGCGGCCCGACTGCTTGGCGTGAGCCAGCGCACGCTGTTCTACAAGCTCAAGGAGCTCGGTATCGTGTAGGGGGTGCGCAGAGTCTTGCACGTATAGTGCAACAATTTGCGCTCAAGCTCGGATTGGCAGGCTGCCTATATCGTTACTTTACATTACGTTAGCTCTGGGCATGGATGTTGACCCTAGGCGGTGGCAGGTGACCATGACGCGTGACAAGAGCGGCTTCACGTTAATCGAATTGCTGATCGTCATCGTGCTCATTGGCGCGATGGCCGGGTTCGCGTTCCCCAGGATCGGTGATGCCATTACGCAGCAGAGCGTGCGGTCCGCGCGCGGGGCCGTCGTGGGCCTCGTGGCGAAAGCCCGGGGGACCGCCATCCAGCGGGGCTCCACCACGCGGCTCATCGTGAGGAACAACGTTTTGTATGTGGAAGCTGCCAACCCGGTGACCGGCGTGAACCAGCAGGTTGGCGTGGCGGAGAACTTCACCACGCGGTACGGCGTCACCGTGCAGCCGTCGCATGATACGCTGTGGTTCGACGCCCGCGGCATAGGTATCGAATCCGCCGAGACGGCGATCGTGGTGACCAAGGGCAGTTTCGCCGAGAAGGTGGTGATTTCGCTCGTGGGGAGAGTCATTCAGTGACCAGCGAACGCGGGTTTACGATCGTTGAGGTGATCATCGCCATTATGGTGTTATCAGTGGGGTTGCTCGCGCTCGTCGGGTCGGCCGCGGTCACCACGCGCATGATCTCCCAAGGCCAGCGGTACACCGAGGCGAGTACGCTCGCGAACCAGCGATTCGAAATCTTGCGGAGCCTACCCTGCGCCAGCGTCGTGGACGGTTCGGCCACCTCGGGCCAGTTCAGCCTCACGTGGCGCGTGTCATCGATGGCAAACGGCCGCGCGAGCCTCGTGCAGTTGAACGTCGCCTCACCCACCGGCACGGGCGTTCGCAACGACCGGTTCTCAACAGTCATCCTGTGCTGACCATGTCCAAACGCGGCTTTACTCTGGTCGAGCTGCTGATCGCCCTCGTGTTGATGAGCATGGTCTCGGCGGCCATCTACCAGCTGCTGGTGAGCAACCAGCGCATTTACCGGCAGCAGACCCAGCGGGTCGAGCTGAACGACAACATCCGGTCGGCGGTCGCGATTCTGCCGTCCGAGTTCCGCGAGCTGAACGCCGCGGATCCTCTGGGGAGTGACATCGTCTTGATGTCCGATTCGGCGATGACGTACAAAGTGATGCGCAATCTCTACGTCTCGTGCGCCAACTCCGTCGGGACGGAGGTCCTGGTGGACACGACCCGCTTCGGGCTGCGTGGCCTCGACGTCGCCACGGATTCGCTGTTGATCTTCGCCGACAGCACCAGTGGGTCGGGACGGGACGACCGGTGGGTCCACGTGAATCTGACCAAGATCGAAACGGGCAATAACTGCCCCGGCGGGGCGCCAAGCTTCAAGCTCTCGTTCTTCCCGGCGGTGCTCGTGACGGACAGCGTACTCGCCGGCAGCCCTATTCGCGGGTTCGAGGTCGTCGAAGTGCGCAGCTACACGGATGCCAACGACGCACTGTGGCTCGGCGGCCGGCGCTGGAACAAGAACACCGGCTGGAGCAGCATCCAGCCGTTCGTGGGGCCGCTCGAGGCCGGTGGGCTGCGCTTTACGTATTACGACGCCAACGACGCGGTGACGGCGAACGTGGCGCAGGTTGCCCGCATCGCCATTACGGTGATCGGGCGCACAGCCGAGCCCGTGCAGCTGTCCGGCGGCGGCATTGGCTACCTCGTGGACAGCCTGGTGACGCACGTGGCCCTGCGAAACAACCGGTAGACCAGAAGGCGTGAGGGGCAAGTAGGCGTGAGAGGTAACGAGTAGGAGCGAGGAGTAAGGACTGAGGAGCGGGGCAAGAGTTGACAACCGATTACTGGCAACTGACTGAAAACTGACAGTAACCGAGAACCGAGTACTGTTGGCTGTTCGCTGGCGCCTTCCAACAAGGACGGTTGTATGCGCGGCAGGTCAAACGAACGCGGCATCGCACTCCCTCTGGCGATCTTCGCTCTCGTCGTCGTGGGCGGTCTGGTGGCTGGCGCGATGTTCGTCGGCACGCAGGAGAACCGGATCGGGCGGAACACCATCCGGGTTCAACAGGCTTTCACATCGGCGGAGGGCGTGACCCAGGAGGTGGTCGCGAACTGGAACTCGGGCGCCTACAACAACATGAAGGTGGGAGGCTCGGTGCAGTTCTCGGGCACGGCTCCGGACGGCCAGGGTTGGTATCGAACCAGCATTCAGCGGCTGAGCCAGATGCTGTTCATGGTCCGGAGCGACGGGTTCAGTCGGGATTCCGCATCTCGACAGCGGGTGGGGGCGCTGCTCAGACTCCGACCTCTCCAGATCAACATCCAGGCCGCGTTGGAGACTCAGGGGCAAGCAAAAATCGGCGGCAGCTCGTTCATAAATGGGGCCGATACGCCTCCCAGCCAGTGGTCGGATTGCGGCGACAAGGCGCCCACTCTGGCGGGGATCAGGATCACGGACTCCACGGACGTCTCGTTTTCCGGATGCAAGTCGGGGAACTGCGTGTACGGAGATCCCCGCATCGAGCAGGACACCACCATCAACGACTCCACGTTGACCACGTTCGGAGACCTGACCTTTGACTCGCTCGAAACGCTGGCCACCAAGTGGTTCGTCCCTTCCGGCACGCTCAAGATCCAGCCCGTGGTCGTCGGCGGGTCTTGTGCCACCGGCGTGAGCACGAACTGGGGCGATCCGCTCAACCCCGGCGCGGCCTGTGGTGGCTACTTCCCCATCATCTGGCTCGAAGGGAGCGCCAACATCAATGGCATCCAGGGCCAGGGCATCTTGATCGTGAACGGCAATCTGGACGTGCAGGGTGGCTTCGAGTTTTACGGGCCGGTCATGGTGCGTGGGACGATCAACACACAGGGCACTGGCGGCCACTTCAATGGCGGTGTGATCGCAGCGAACGTGAACCTGGACCAGAGCGTGGTGCTGGGGGACGCTGTGGTGAACTTCTCGACCTGCGCTCTGACCAAGGCACTGGTCAGCTCCGCCCAGGCGACCACGATGCGTGAGCGAAGCTGGGTGAACCTCTATTGACGAGGCAAACGGCGGCATGAGCGGCATGAACAGCATTCCAGCGCGACGTTCCCATGACGCGCATGCCGCTTATTGCCCCTCATGCCGCCACATGAGCCCACAGTATATCCACATGCTGCGTTGCACAAACCTGTTGACCAAATCCCGTAACTCTCTACACCGTTGGCACTTGTTCTGTGTCGCTTAAAGTAGGTTAGAGCTTGACAAAAAAAGGGGTGGGCGGTACTGTAGTCTGCCGCTCACCCCTCTTATCTCCTTTAACTGTAGGAAGATATGGCGCTTTTCGGGCTCGGGGGTTCAAAAACGACGGTCGGACTCGACATCGGGAGCGGCCTGATCAAGCTCGCCGTGATCGAGCACGGCAAGACGGAGCCAGTCCTTGGCAAGGTCGCCGTGGCTCCGGTCCTGGCGGACGCGATTGTCGAGGGCGAGATCATGGATCCCGGTGTCGTGGCCGACGCGATCCGGGGTTTGTTCCAAACGGCCGGCGTGAAGCAGAAGAAGGTCGTCGTAGCCGTCGGCGGCCGGGACGTCATCATCAAGAAGATCCAGGTGGACCGCATGAAGGAGAGCGAGGCCTTCGACGTGGTCCGCTGGGAGGCGCAGCAGCACGTCCCGTTCGATATCGAAGGCGTGGAGTTGGACTTCCAGGTCCTCGATCCCGATGCCGAGGGCGTCCAGATGGACGTCATGCTGGTCGCCGCCAAGCGTGAGCTGGTCGAAAACAAGACCGCGCTGCTGGTGGAAGCGGGCCTCGCCGCCGCCATCGTGGATGTGGATTCGTTCGCGCTGCACAACGCGTTCGAGCTGAACTACCCCGAAGCGATGCAGGGCATGGCGGCGTTGATCCACATCGGCCACGAAGTCACGAACATCAATATCCTCCAGAACGGCATCCCGGTGCTTACGCGAGACCTGAACGTGGGCACGCGGCGGTTCCGAGAAGACCTGCAGCGTGAGCGGGGCATTGGCTCGGAAGATGCCGATCGGACGCTCCAGGGCTTCGAGCGCACGCCCGACCTCGATCCGTACGTGGCGAGTCGGGGGGAGGAAATCGCGGTGGGTGTTGAGCGGGCGGCGGCGTTTCTCCAGTCGGCATCCCGCGACGTGGGTGCGATCGAGCGAGCCTACTGCTCCGGAGGCGGGGCGCGGATTCCGGGGCTCGCCGACACGCTCGGCCAGCGCCTGCGGATGCCGGTGGAAGTCGCCGATCCGCTGAAGGGGCTGCGCGTGAAGGAAGACGCCTTTGGAGCGCTGAACGTGGACGAGGTCGCGCCGCTCCTGATGCTGGCGATCGGCCTCGCGCTGCGCAGGCAGAACTAGGAGATCGGCCGCGATGATTGAAATCAACCTGCTGCCCGGTCCCAAGAAAAAGAAAGCGCCGGGCGCGGGCTTCCAGATGCCGGATATCTCGGGTCTGGTGGCCAAGGTCAAGGACCCTCTGCTGCTGGGCGCGGTGAGCGCCTGGATTGTGGGGGCCGCCGTGGTCGGCGTGATCTTCACGACGGAGTCCCGGCGGCTCGCGAGCCTGCGGGCTGAGCGAGAGCGAGTGGAAGGGGAAGCTCGCCGGTTCCAGGCGCTCATCAACCAGAAGCGGCGCGAGGAGCGGCTGCGGGACTCCCTGGTGGTGGAGCTGGACGCAATCCGGGCCATTGACTCCGAGCGGTACGTCTGGCCGCACATCCTGGAGGAAGTGACCAAGGCAGTGCCGGATTACACCTGGCTGCAGTCCGTCGGGATGTTGAGCAGCGGGCCGGCGGAGGTGACGGATACCACGGGCGCTCCGCCGCTGCGCATCCTGGTTGACGGCCGCACGTCCGACATGGGCGGGTACACGCGGTTCTTGCGCCAGCTCGGCAACTCGCCGTGGCTGCGGAACGTCGTGGCCGGCGCGACGCGGACGATCACCGAGAACGAGAAGCCGATCGTAGCGTTTACGGTGACGGCGACGTACGGGCAGGCCGACTCGGCGTTCATCCGCACCGCGCCGGTGCTGGAATCGATCCGGTAGGGGGATCCCATGGCGCTCGGCGAAAAAGAAAAAAAGCAGCTCCTGGGATTGGCGGCGTTTGCTGCGGTGGTGGCAGTGGTCGCCTTCTGGATGTACTGGCGCGCTCCGCGGGTGGCCGAGGCTGGGGAGATGCGGGTGCGGGTCGATTCCCTCCAGGCCCGCGTGGACTCGGCCAAGCGGGATTTGGCGTCCGGCACGGTGGAGCAGCTCAGGCAGCGGGTGCGCGAGTACGAGGCTAGCCTGCGGGTGATGCGCCAGCTCGTGCCCACGGGGGCCGAAGTGCCCAGCCTGATTGACGACGTGAACGCGCGCGCCAAGCGGCGCGGCGTGGATATCGGCGACTTCGCGCCCCAGGCCGTGGAGCCGGGGACCCCGTTTGAGACGCACCGGTATCAATTCGCGGTGCTGGGGCACTACGATGAGATCGGTGAATTCCTCTCGGACGTGGCATCGCTGTCGCGGATCATGGTGCCGTACGAGATCACGGTGAACCGGGCGAACGAGACGGTCGCGCAGACCTTCCAGGACACGTCGGGCGCCCTGTTGCAGGTCAACTTCAAGCTGCGCACGTTCGTGAAACCGGGGGCGGCTGCCGCACCCGCCGATTCGGTGCCGGGGGGTGGCAATTGAGCGCCGCGCGCTGGTGGCTGGCGGTGGGCGCCGCCGGGCTCGTGGCGTGTGGCGGTGACGAAGCCGGCCCCGCGCCGGGAACACCGGCGGTTGAGTTGCCGCCGCCCACGGCCACGGCGCCCGCGACGCCTCAAGATTCAGCCGTGGCAGACACGGCCGGACAGAAGACGGGCCTGTCGCGCGAGGTATTCTCGTATCGGGGCTCCGGGCGCGATCCGTTCCAGTCCCTGCTCGCCTCGGGCGAGGTGCGGCCGTTGTTCGAGGATCTTCGCCTTGTGGCGGTGGTGTACGACGCGCGGTACCCGGCCCGCAGCGTCGCGGTGTTGCGCGACGTGTCCGTCAACAAGCGGTACGATGTCCGGGTGGATGACGAACTGGGTCGCCTGCGAGTGGTCGAGATTCGCCGCGACGAGGTGATCTTCATGCTCGAGGAGTTCGGGGTCGCCCGCCAGGTCAACCTGGTGCTGCGACGCCCGCAGGAGGGAATCCCATGATGCGGTCGCTTCTTCCCGCCGCGCTCAGTCTGAGCCTCGCCGTGCCCGGAGCCCTTGCCGGGCCGGGGCCGGGCGACGTCACGGCGGTGAGTGTGCTGCCCGGCCCGGGTCGGGCGGAATTGGTCATTGACGTCGAGGGCAGCGTGGTGGTGCGAGATTTCACGCTGCGCGGCCCGGACCGATTGGTCGTCGATCTGGTGGGAGCCCGCCTGCGGGCGCCGCATCAGGCGTATGACGGGCTGAACCGCGGCGGGATCACCAACATCCGCTACTCGCAATTCCGCCCCGACGTCGTTCGCGTCGTGCTCGATCTGGAGCGCCTGGCCAACTACCAGGTCGAGCGCGAAGAGGGTGTGGTGCGCGTGACGCTGGGAACGGACCGCACGTTCGCGGCCTGGTCGTCTGAGGCCTGGCTTTCGCGGACCGCGGAAGTGGCGGCCGCGCGGGCCGTGGAACCGGAACCCGCGCCGCAGCAGTCCCAGCAGCCGCCCATTACGGTCACCTATGACAATGCGAGCATCTCGGACGTGATCGCAGGCTTTGCCGAGTTCAGCGGCAAGTCGATCATCCTCGGTCGTGAGGTGACGGGCACCGTGACCGCCACGGTGAAGAACCAGCCGTGGGACATCGCGATGGGTCAAATCCTGCAGGCGCAGGGCTTGTCCGCACGGGAGGAGTACCTGGGTATCATCCGCGTGGACGCGCCCACCACGCTGGCGCAACTCGATTCGATCGAGCCGCTGCAGACGCGCATCGTGCGAGTGAACTACGCAAGAGCCGCGGACCTGGTCACGTCGCTCGACGCAGTCAAGTCTCCGCGCGGCAAGCTCTTGGCGGATGCCAGCACGAACAGCCTGATCATCACGGACGTGGAAAGCCGGATCGGCAACTACGAGGGGTTCCTGCGGCAGCTCGACGTGCGCACGCCGCAGGTGTCGATCCAGACCAAGCTCATCTTCGTGGACCGCACGGACCTGGAGCAGCTGGGCGTGAAGTATGACCTGGGGTCGCCCACGCAGTTCTTCAACGACCTCGTGTCGCGCGGCGATCCGGCGTCGTCTCAGCCCGTGGACACGGACGGCGACGGCGTGCCGGACGCGGTCCGGCCCACGGAGTTCTTCAGCCGGGAGGACCCGCCCATCGTGGACCTCGGGGGCAACGCACTTTCCGCGGTCGCCAATGCGAACGCCGTCGTGGCTGGAGCGGCCCTCAAGTTGATTTTCTCGACGGCGATCGGAAACTTCGATCTGACGTCCTTCGTCGAGGCGCTGGAGCAGGTTCAGCTGGCCGACCTCCAGGCTGAGCCGTTGATCTCTACGGCGGACAACACGCAGGCCGAGATCCTGGTAGGCGAACGGACGCCGATCCGGCAGATCGACGTGAGCTCGGTGGGCGGCACGGGCGCCAACGTGCCGCGTGCGACGACGGAGATCGTGCCGACCGGTATCAATCTGCGCGTCACGCCCCACGTGACCAACAATCGCCAGATCCTGATGGACATCCACGCCGAGAATTCGAGCGTGGTGCCCAGTCCGGGCGACGTCGGATTCTCGTTTCAGACCCAGCAGGCGGACAGCAAGCTGCTGGTGGGTGACGGGGAAACCGCGGTCATCGGCGGTCTGACGGTGACCCAGGTCTCCATATCGAAGACGGGAATCCCGTTCCTCGTCGACCTCCCGATTCTGGGCCGGATGTTCGGTTTCACGTCCCGGCGGGAGCAGCGGCGTGACCTGCTGATTCTGGTCACGCCACACATCGTGGACGACCTGTCGGCGACGCCCGAACGCCAGTAGAGAGGACGGTGCTAACCCACATGGTGCGCCCCAGTCTGCGCGGCGCCGGGCTGGTCCTGCTCGCGGGGTTTGCCACGGCGTGCACCGAGCAGCGCTTCCAACTCGGCGTCCAGCAAGACCAGTCCCCGCCGACGGTCGCCGTCGCGCTGACCGCCGGGGACACGCTCCAGGTGCAGAACGGCATTCGATTCACGGTGAACGCCGCGGACAATCTGGGGCTGCGGAGCATCTCAGTCGCCTTGGCCGGCGGGTTCAACGCGACGATTGACACGACCTTCACCTCAGCAGTGACGCAGATCGCGCTCGGCGTCACCATCTCGCTGCCGGCCAACACCACCGCCGGCGGCGTGATCATCGTGACCGCAACCGCCACGGACGGCAGTAACAACACCGCCAGCGCGTCGGACACGCTGTTCCTGGTGAACTTGTCCGCGTTGAGCGTGGCGTTGCTGCGTCCCACACCCGGGACCATCACGGCCCCGGGCAGGCAGATCCAGGTCGAGGTACGGGCCAGCCAATCGGCGGGCATTCGCCGCGTGGGTTACGACATCGCCGGCGCGTTCTCGGCGATCGATTCGGCGGGCTTTGCCCTTCCGGATACGGCGCTTTTCGTGGACACGGTGACGGTCCCGTCCGGGTTGACCACCGGAACGTTTACGGTCGTCGGCTTCGCCGTGGACTCGGCCGGGCGCCGGGCGACCAGCGCCGCGGTATCGGTCGCGATCCAATCGGTCGCGGCGGACTCCACACCGCCCTTCGTCCGGTTCACGATCGCGGACCGGGTGGAGATGCGCGACTCGATCACAGTCACGGCCACCGACCCGAGCGGCGTCACGCGGCTGGGCTGGCAGGCCCTCAACACGGCGGGCGCCGTGGTCGGGGGCGACTCGACCACCTTCGCGGGCACGCTGACCGAGGAGACGCGGCGCTACAACCTGAGATTCACCTTCACCACGCTGCCGCAGTCGGCGGTCATCCTGGCGTTCGGCGTGGACGCGGCGAACAACCGCGGGGAGGCGCGCCTCGACTCCAGCCGGGCATCCGCCACGCTGCGGGACACGGTGCTCGTGGTGCACGGGATCACGCGGCCGCTCCCCGCGGGCGGGCGCATCGCCGACGCGATCTACAGCCCGAACAACCCGGCCGGGACGTCGCCGGAGGGCGAGGTCTACCTCACGAACTTCCTGCTCAACCGCGTGGAAGTGTTTGACGTGCAGGACACGGCGTTCGTGGCCAACATCTCTGTGGGGTCCGAGCCCTGGGGCGTGGCCCTGTGGCCGCTCTCCACCACGGGAACCAACGACAACTACATCGTCGTGGCCAACTCCGGCGGGACCAACCTGTCCATCGTCAACATGACGACGCGGCTGCTCCAGCGGCGCCATCCGTTGCCGATCTTCCGGGTCATGTCGGTTCGGTCGGAAACGGATCCCAACACGGGTGTCGTCAACCCCGTCTTCACTGAGCACCTCTTCTCTGACCGGCCGCAGTACGTGGGAACCCTGTGTCGCACCGCCGGCCCGCCCTGCGAGGTCCTTGCGGTATTCTCCACCACGCCGACCCTGGGGCAAACGCAGCAGTTCGTCCGGCGGGGATCGCTGCGCTGGGAGCTTCTGGGCACCAACCCGGCGGCGGCGCCGGCTGCGGAATCGCATTTCTTCTGGGAGCATGCCGGCGCGCAGACGGGGAACACGCCCGACACGTTGGAGGTCCGCGTCAAGCGGGGCAACGTCGAGACCACGTTGTTGGACGCCAACTGCGGGCAGATGGTCACCGTGCTCGAGCTGGCGTTCCTCGATACGACCTTCGTGCGGAACTCCGGCAACTTCACCCGCACGCTGATGGGCGAGGGCGGTTCCTCCGGGGCCCCGGCTCTGGCCTACTCGCGCGCGCTCACGTATGACGTGGCGGGCGCGGACGTCCCGACGTGTACGGTCGCGTCGGGCACGTACCCGTTCAATCAGGACCTCGGCATCTCGCCGGACATCAACGTCCGCGACTTCATTTCGGAGACCGCAATCCCGGTCCGGTCGATCGCGCTCAACTTCAACGGGCTCACGAACTTCATCCGGGCGGACTCGGTGTATGTGCTCGACGGGTCCCTCCGGCTCCAGGGCAAGCTGAACGTGCGGGGCCTCAATCCGGGGATGGACCTGAACTTCGTTCACGACTTCGACGCCGGCAGCGCCACGTCGCCCACGGCACTCACGCAAAACGACCGCGTGGCGTTCGTGGCAGGTGAGGGTCCGGAGATCATCGTGTACGACACGTTCCACTACGGCGTGGTCACGACGATTCCGGTCCGCGACCCCGTGATCGGCCCGCTGCGCGTGGCCCGGCTGGCGGGCGGTGCGACGCAAATCCTGATCGGCGTGACGGCCAAGGGCGTCGTGACCGTGCGACTGCCCGCCATCGTAAACACCTTCCAACCCGCGCGGACCGGGGGGTAACGCCGAGAAGAGCGTGAGGGGTAAGG
>JACQHC010000094.1 GCA_016199245.1 Gemmatimonadota bacterium
GGCGGCAGAGGGGGCAGGAGCATTGTCACTGGCGGCCGCGCCTCAATACCGCGAAGATCCCGGCTGTGATGCGCCGCCTGAGGTCTTCGATCTCGACTACCGATTCGCCGTCGAGCTTGTACAGGTCGCCCAGACCAGCCAGCCATGTATCGACCTCCCCGAGGCTGCCGAGTGCACAGTCCAGGTATCTGCGTAACTCTCCTCGACCCCGCTTTGCGTTGCCCTCGGCGATGTTCGTGGGCACGGACCAAGCCGCACGGCGCATTTGAGGTACTGCAACGAAGCGTTCCTCGGGAGGTAGGGACTTCGTACGGGTATAGACTCGCACGACCAACTGACGTCCGAGCTTCCAGATTTCTAGCCTTCGGTGTCCGTTCACGCCGCTCCTGCCGCCCCTAACCATGCGCCACTTCGTCAACACGGCATCAACGGCCCCAGGCGCTCCCTCATCCCGCCTCCCCTATCGTCCCCGTCCTCTCCAGCTGGTACGCCATCGCCTTGAGGCGAGCGATACGGGTGGCCATGGGGGGGTGAGTTCCCACGAGATCGGCGAAGAAACCGTCCTTCACGCTGGACCGCCGGCCGAGTGGATCGGCGATACAGAGATGGGCCGTGCCGCGCTTGATGGCCTTCGTCGGCTGGGCGACGTCCTCGATTTTCCGGAGCGCCGCGGCGAGCGCTCCGGGATTCCGCGTGAACTGCGCGGCCGAGGCGTCCGCCAGGAACTCGCGCTTGCGGCTGACCGCCAGCGCGAGCAGCCGGGAGACGAGCGGCGCCAGAATGATGCTGACGAGCCAGATCGCCAGCACCAGTGCGCCGAGGCCGCCCTTCTTTCCGCCGGATCCGGACGACCTCCCTCGGAAACGCCCGTGCCGTCCCGTCCGAATCATCCCATCCGAGATCAGCGCCATCACGCCCACGAGCGCGGCGAGCAGCGTCATCAACTTCACGTCATGATTGCGGATATGGGCGATCTCGTGAGCCACCACACCCTGCAGCTCATCGCGGTTGACGGTGGTGAGCATTCCTTCCGTCACGGCGATGTGGGCGTGCCGCTCATCGATGCCCGTGGCGAAGGCGTTCGGGTCCGGGTCCGGCACGATCCACACGGAGGGACGCGGCACGCCTGACGCGATGGCCATTTCCTCCACCACGTTGACCAGCGTCTGCTCCTCCGGCTTGGCGGGGTTGACCAGCTCCCAGGCTCCCGCGGCCCACAGAACCTGCTTCGGCCCGTTGCGCCAGCCATACCAGGCCATGCCGATGGCGAGGGCGGTCGCGGCGATGCCGAACCAGGGGAACGTGTGGCGGTAGGCGCCGGGGTCGGCGTCGGCGGTCATGAGCGAGTAGGCATAGTCTCCGCCGAAGCCGATCCAGGCGAAGAACAACAGGAAGACGACGACTAACAGCGCCGAGCGTCGGCGGTTGCTGCGTTGCTGGACGAAGAGATTCGCGTCGCTCACACCGTCGGTTTCTTGGACAGATCGACCTGCGGCACCGCCCGCTCACCCTCTTCCGTGATCTCCCACAGCTCGACCGGCTCGGCCTTGGCGAGGCCCGCCACGAGATTCCACGGGAACTGGGCCTGCCGCACGTTGTACGTGGTGGCCGTGTCGTTGTACAGCTGCCGGGAAAAGGACACGCGGTTCTCCGTGGAGGTCAGCTCTTCCTGCAACTGACCGATGTTGCCCGTGGCTTTGAGCTGGGGGTACTGCTCCACCACGACATTGAGCCGGGAGAGGGCGGCAGACAGCTGCGCTTCCGCGGCGGCGAGCTGCTTCACGCCCCCCGTGGGCGCCGCGTCGCCTTGGAGCTTGATCGCTTGGTTCCGCGCCTGGATCACGGCCTCGAGCGTTTCGCGTTCGAAGTCCATCGCGCCGCGCACGGCATTGACGAGATTGGGAATCAGGTCGTGGCGCCGTTTCAGTTGGACGTCGATCTGTTTCCAGGCGTTCAGCGTGTCGCCCTTGAGCTGGATGAGTCCGTTGTATGCCGTGATCACCCAGATCACGACCACGACGATGAGCAGCAGGAAGATCCAGGTCATGAAGGCTCCTCCGAGAGGCGGCGAGACAAGGCGACGGTAGGAGACGGCGGATGACGAGGGGCGACCGCACGCCTCGCATCCGTGAGAGGCTGCTGGCCAGGTTGCGGCTTCAGCCGCATTCCATGAACGGGTTTAGCGCTCGAAGGCGGACGCAGCGAGCGGCTCGCCCCGGTGACTGCCGGAGGGAGTCGCCCGTTCGGCCACCAACCGAGCGACGGTGAGGCGGAGGGCCTCTGCCACTGCTTCCGCATCCACGCCGTCGCGCGCGAGCGGGTGATCCTCGTGGATGTGCAGCTCGATTCCCCGTCCCGCGGGCACGTGGTGCCATTTGCCGGCCGTCGGGATCTCGGCCACCTGTTCCGCCGATGACGCGAGCCACGACCGGAGTGCGCGGCCGGCGCGGCCACGCGGGGCGGCATCCTCACCGAGCAAAGGCAGCCGCACGGGGGAAGGGAGCCCCGCCCCCAGGACCGCGGCCACCCGCCGCTCCAGGATATCGCCGGTCTGTTCGGCAAGTTCCTTGGCAATGGCTGCGAGGGTGGCGCCTTCCATCTGGCGCAACTTGATGGTGAGCACCTGGAGCAGGTGCCGGTACGAATACGTGGCCGCGGTGCCGCGTCCGTCGGGCGGCGCCACCAGGCCGCGGGTGACGTAGAACCGGATGGTGCGTTCGTTCGGCCGGGGCTGGGCGGCGGCGTTCACCGGCCGCACGCCCGAGGACGCCAGCATCGCGGCGGCCAGCGTGGCGAGGTCGCGGAGGCTCCACGGCGCGAGATTGCGGTACTCCCGTAAAGCGGTGAGGGCGTCGGCGGGCAACGAATCCGGCACGGGGCTCATCCCAGACGGCGCTGCTCGTCCGCGAGGAGGCTCTTGAGGACGCCGTCCACCTGGGCCAGCTCGAACGGTTTGGCCAGCGCGGGGAGGTGGTGCAATTCCAGCCACTCTCGATCCGCGGGCTCGCTGACGTCGCCTGACATGATGACCACGCGGGCCGCGAGGTCCGGACGGCGCGCCACGATCGAGTGATACAGCGTCCGGCCCGACATCGTGGGCAGCCGCAAATCCAGGAATACCGCGTCGAGCCCGCCCGCGCCGGCCAGCACATCGAGGGCCTCTTCGCCGGACCCGGCTTCCAGCACCTTGTGCCCGCCGCGGACGAGCCAGCGTTGCAAGGCCCGGCGCACGGCGGCCTCGTCATCGACGATCAGGATCGTCAGGGGCTTGGTCATGAGGCCTCCGCAATGGCGACAGCAGCGCGCGCGAAATACCGCTGGCGGACGAGGTGCAACACCCCCTCCGGCGTGAGCGACACGCGCGCTTCCCCCGGTGTCATGCCGAGGACGTCCTTCATGTTCATCGTGAGGGATCGCGTCTGTCCATACCCTAGCCGCGTCGCGACGTCCTCCACCGTGTACCCCGGGTCCTGGAGCAACCGGTGAGCGTACACCACGCGAAGGGCCATGAGCGTGTCGCTGGGCGGCGGGAGATGTGCCCTCGCAAACCATCGCACGCAGGTTCGCCGATCCATGCGGGCCCGCTCCGCCAGCGCCTTGACCGATTGGACTTCGGCGGGCTCCCGGAGGACCGTCTCGATCGCCCAGCGCAGCTCCCTGGGGCAGGCGGCGAGCAGGTCCCCGATGGCCTCGATCAAACGGCGGGAGACCGCGTGAGCCGCTTCGGTCACGAGCGCGTCCGCCAGACAACTGGGGTGGTCGTCATGCCGCTCCACCAGCACGCGACGGATCCCCGAGCGGCCGAGCTGCAGGAAGACCGTGGCCATTTCCGCCGTCAACGCCGTATAGAGGATCAGGGGCAGCGATGGGAACAGCGCGTTGAGCCGTTCGATGCCCTGGGCCCGCGGCTGCCCTTCCAGGGAGGCGTCTACGACCGCGAGCTCCACGGGCCGCCGCAGGACGGCGGACACGGCGTCCTCCCAGGTGCGAACCGGCAGGAAGCCAAAGCGCCGCCCCGCTGCGTGTTGCAGCCGGTGCACCATTGGCGGTCGAACAGCGGCTAGAACGAGCACAAATGTCCCAAAAACGCCCTCTCGTGTCCCAAAAACGCCCTATCTGACCCCGCTCGGCGGACGCAACTTCGGCGCTGGTCCAGAAACGTCTTCACGTCCCAAGTACAACCGGAGGAAGCCATGTCTCGTCGCATTCGCGTCGCCCTGTTCGCGCTCCTGGTATCCGTTGCCGTAGGTGCCACGGCCTGTGCCGATGTAACCGGTCCGCGGGCTGATTGCTCACCGGGCCAAGGCTCGAACACCTGTCTCTGATCTAGCCTCCGGCGCTGCGGAGTAGACAGAGCTTCTCCGCAACGTCGCCGACTTCCTGCGTGTATTGCTGAGGGGCGGCGGCGGCTTTTGCCGCTGCCGTTCTGGTCTGCTTGTTGTCCAGTTCTGCCAGGGCGCCTTCGGCCGCGAAGATGTACTCGTTGAGGCCGTGTTGCTGCGCCTTCTTCAAGGCGGCGTTCAGGTAACGACGAGCTGTCCGGTGCTCGCTGAACCCGACCAGACCAAGGCCTGTCTGGAGATCGAATCCAACCTGCAGCTCCAACGGCAGGTGCTGCTCAAGGGCTGACACTTCCCTCCGCCAGCGCGCGAACGCCAGGCGGTCCCCCGTGAGCGCGCTGAGTTCGAGCAGAGCCACCATCGTGTACGCGCGCATCTGCGCGGTCGCACTACCTGACATGACAAGCGCGAATGCGTCTGCAGCGGCGGAATAGTGGCCGAGGCGCTTGAACGATTCGCCGACATCGGATAGCGCCCGCAGCTTGTGGACCTCGGGTTCGTAGAGTTCGAAGGCGCGGTAGAGGTGCGGCACACTCTCCTGCTCACGCTTGCGGTACATCAGCACCAGTCCAAGGTCGTGGTGCGCTCGAGCCTGAGCGTCCTTGTCACCGCAGGCCTCGGCATCCTGCAATACGTCCCTGAGCGCGACCTCTGACGCGGGCAAGTTCCCCAACTGCCGCGCGACGATCGCGTCACCAATCCGGCTGAGCAGCGCGGAATGTCGATCGCCCAGTTCGTCGGCTCGGGTACCGGCGGCGGCATACGTCCGCCGCGCATCCTCGAGGCGGCCCAGCAGCCGTTGGATGCGCGCGCGTTGCAGGAGCGAACTCACGACCTCCTCCGGGAGGAGGTCTTTGATTCGCTGCGCCGTCTCCACCACATCCAGCGCCTCCGTCAGCCGCAACTCCTGCTCCAGCCAGTAGGCGAACGCCAGCACTGGCGCGCACAGCAAATGCGGTGATGCCCCGCGACCGACGGCGGCGGCCACACGCACGATCCCGCGCAGATGCGTGACCTCCTCTGAAGGCGGCAAGTCGGCGAGGAAGTCCTTGGTGGCGCGCGCCTGATACGCGAGCGCCTCCTCGTCACCGGGCTTGTAGTCGCCCGCCCGGTCCGCAAACCGCAGTGTCAGGAACCCGCCGAGCGGAACGGTGCCGTCACCGTCGCATTCCGGCTCGCTGGCGCGTTCGAGAAACGGCTCATGCATGCCCGCGAGAAACTGCGGGGACTCCAGGACGGACAATGAAGGGGAGACGGTCATGGGGCTACCTCGGCCAGAACGTCGTGTACGGCAAGTATGCCGTAGGCCGGAAGCCCAAGCAAGTGCCCTGGCGGTCGAGACCGGCGCCCGGCGTTTTTTGTGACCGGTACGGCAAAGAATCGGCCACGCTCCAGGGGCCGTGTCGCGCTACTGTCGGGTCATGAAACGGGGCGTGACGCTCATCGAGCTGCTCATCGTGCTCACGCTGGTCGGGCTGCTATCCGCCATGGCCTTCCCTCGGGTGGCGCGGTGGTGGGACCGCATGGCCGTGGATCGGGCGGCGATCGAACTGGTATCGTTCTATCATGCGGCGCGGTTCGCTGCCATTCAGCGGGCGGAACGTGTGCGGGTGGTGTTCCGCGAAGATTCGCTCCTGGCGACGTTCGAAGGGTTGCGGAATTCCACGTTCATCGCGCGCCCCGGGCCAGCGCATCATGGCGTGCGGCTCACTGCCACGCGGGAGGAGATTCAGCTCTACGCCAACGGGATGGGCCTGGGAGCGGCGAATACCAAGCTGGTGCTGCGGCGTGGGGCGGAAGCGGATTCCCTCACCACCTCGCGGCTTGGGAGGCTGAAACGCTGGCGCTGATTCCCGGATCGGGCGTGCCGTAGTCCCAGCGCATCCGGCTGTCATGGAGGCCCGGCCACACCGCGACCGCCGCGGCCGCCTCTTCCAGTTCCCTGTCTCGGAGCACGCGGCCCTCCTCGGCATCGACCTCGAACAGGCGCCGGTCCCCCACCACGAAGGCACGCCCGTCGGCGGCCACCGCGACGTCCACGGCCCCCGGGATGGGCATGATGTGTCTCACAACGCGCGCCCGCACGTCTACCACCGCCAGCGCTCCTGCGCCCGGGTTCGCGACCAACGCGAGCCCACCGCCTGGCGTCATGACCACGCGCGCGGCGCCGGGAGCAATGGTCACCGAGTCGAACGGAGCCAGCGTCACACGATCCAGGTAGAGCAGCTGACCGGACGCCGCGCAGGCCACGAACAGGACCGTCCCATTCGCCGACAGGGCGCCCGCGGACGGCCGGCAGTGTGCGGGGCCGGCCGGCAGCTCGACGGACTTCACCCGCAGGCGAAGCTCGGGGTCCACCTCCTCGACGCGGCCCTCGCCGCAGAGGACATACACCCGCTCCCCTCCCGCCGCGAGCACGAGATCCGTGGCATCGCATCCCACGAGGGGCCGCTCCAATGCGAGCGTGCCGGCGCTCGCAATCCCAAGACCGACCTTACCGCCGAGCGCCAGCAGCAACGTGCCGCCGTCCGGCGTTAGGGCCAGACGCCGAATCCCGCCGAACGCCGCCCGCCCTCCCACGAGAGCGGCTCCCCGGCCGCGGCCGAAGCGGGCGAGCACGGTCGAGCCGGGGGCCGGGGAGACGCCGGCGAACAGGCTGGCGCCATCAGCGGCGAACGCCAGGCGTTCAGGGGGAGCGGGAAGGAGCAGGCGGCCGGCGGGTTGCAAGCTGCCGTCGAAGACCAACACACCGCGGGGAACGGCCACCGCGACCCAGCGAGGCGACGGAGCGCACGCCAGGGAGACGAGGGTCGCCAGTAGGATCAGAATGCGATGACGGGCGATGACGGGCGAGTCGCTCAACCTTCTCGCGGGAGATCCTCTTCGAGGAACACCAGAGTCTGCCGTCGCTTCACGGCGGTGGCCAACGCGTCCATGATCGCGGGATCCACGATCTTCCCGACGAGCGAGCGCATTCGCTCGATGGCCTCCTCGGGCGACAACGTGGGCTGATAGGGACGCGCCGTCGTGAGGGCGTCGTAGATCTCGGCCGCGCAGATGATGCGGGCGCCCACCGGAATGGACTCCCCCGCCAGGCCGTCCGGATAACCGGAGCCGTCGAAGTGCTCGTGATGGCCACGCACGTAGTCGACGATCGACCCGAGATGGCGCAGCGGCTGCAGGATCTGCGATCCGATGACCACGTGATGCTGCACGTGCTCGTACTCGTCCGGCGTGAGCGGTCCCTGCTTGTTCAGCACCGCCTCGCGGATCCCGATCTTGCCCAGGTCGTGCAGCCGGCCGGCCGTGCGCACTTGATCCACCTCGTCATCGGACAGGCCGAGGTGGTTGGCGATCGTCGCGGCGAGGTCGGCCACGCGGGCGGAATGGCCGCTCAGGTAGGGGTCTTTGGCCTCGAGGGCGGCGATCAGCGCCTCGAGCGTGGCAACGGCCA
>JACQHC010000089.1 GCA_016199245.1 Gemmatimonadota bacterium
TCGTGACTGGCTCACCCAGCGGCTCACGGGCCCGGAGAACGTGGGCGTGTCGGAGCTGGTGTTGAGTGGGCTGGTTCGCATTGCCACCCACCCGCGCGTCTATCGTTATCCCAGCTCTTCCGCCGAGGCCTTCGCGTTCACTGAGGCCGTCCGTGCCCGTCCCAACGCGGTGCCGGTGGCTCCCGGGCCGCGGCACTGGAGCATCTTCCGGGACCTCTGCGAGCGCACCGAAGCGAGGGGGAACCTGGTACCCGACGCGTACTTCGCCGCGCTGGCCATCGAGTGGGGCTGCGAGTGGATGACGACCGACAGGGACTATGCGCGCTTTCCCGGACTCAAGTGGGCGCATCCCCTGGCCCGTTCCTGACGCCGGAGGTACGCGCCGCGCGACACCGGCGCGATGGCGACGGGGCTCCTCATCGTGGGCGCGGCGCGGACGCGTGCTCATGAGCTCCGTCTCTGAGCGCTGCCAGCGGCCACGAACCCCGCCCAATAGAACGGGTGCGCCGTAGTAGGAGCGGCAAGAAGGGCGCGTTGTGCCGCGGCCAGCGCCCGGACCGGATCGGCACCCGCCGTGAATCCCTGGTAGAACCGCTCCATCAGATCCGCGGTCGCCTGGTCCTGCACCGGCCACAACGTGGCGACCACATTCGCCGCCCCCGCGTACAGAAACGCGCGCGTGAGCCCCACCCAGTCGTCGCCCGGCGGAACGTCCGCGAGCACGCCCGAGCCAAGGCCGGTCTGACACGCGGACAGCACGACGAGATCGGCGGCGAGATCGAGCCCGAAAACCTCGTGCACTTCGAGCCGGCCATCCTGCCCGCCGCCGGAGGCCAGCTCGACGTATGAGAACAACGGGTTGTGCTTGTTGAGCACGCCGTAGGTGGCGAGGTGCAGCACGCGTCGGGCGGGCGCAGCTTGCCGAAACGCGTCTTCTGTGGCGGCATCGCCGGCGAGGATGGGCGCTTGTGCAAGCCGCGCGACCGCGTCCACCTCGCGCCGCGATGCCGGCAGCGCCTCAGGCTGCGGTGCGAAGGCCAGCGAGCCCGACGCCGTCGCGCGCGGTGACCGGTCGCCCAGCGCCAGCCACACCGACGCGGACGGTGTCAGCTCCAGCTCATACTTGCTCACCAGGAAACGACCGTCGCGGTCGCCATTGAGTAGCGCGGCGAACGGGAGGTAGTGCAGCTCCGCGTGCGGCACGAGGACGAGCCGAGTCGTCCCGCCCAGCAGGCCGGTTGCCTCCACCGGCGCGATCAGATGTTGATGCAGCCGGCGCAGCGGACCGCGCCACAGCTCCGCCGCGGCCGGCGATGGAGCCTCGAGCGCGCCGCGCGTGAACTCCACGAGTCGAGCGATCTCGCGGCGGGTGGCACCCAAGTCCACCACCGCCAGTGTATCCTGCGTGATGGCGAATGCGACCGACGCCGAGTCGGTGAGCAAGTACTCCACCAATGCCTCGCGTGGCGCCAGGCGCCGGGCCACTTCGCGCCACTCTGCGACAACCGGCTGTACGACCGCCGCGTGTCGCGGAGCCCGCTCCCGCATCTCGAGCAGCAGCTCGGCATAGGCTTGCTGTGCCCGGAGCAACGCCTGGCGGACCGCGCCGCCGGCGAGCGACAGATCCGGCCCGCGCAACGGCTCGGGTCCCGTCGCCGCGGCCTCGATCCGAGCGGTCAACTCGGCGATGCGCCGGCGCAGGTCCTGCTCGCGCCGCACCAGGTCTCCGGCGGGGTCCGGTGGAGCAGCGATCCGGGCGCGGGTCAAGAGCTCGAGCATGTCGCGCGCCCGCAGTCGCTCACTCACCTCGAACGCGGCCCCAGGCCGGTTGCGCGAATGTTCGAGGAGCGCGAGCTCCCCGTAGGCCGCCCACTTGTCGGCCAGGAAGGCGGCGCGTCGCTCCGGCAGCGCGAACGAGCGGCTCGGCCGCTCCAGCTCAACCTGCGCCAGCCGGAACTCTCGCGCCGCGGCGTCGAGTGACCCTTGAGCGCGCAGTGCCCGGCCGAGCCCTGCGTGCAGGCGCCATGCGGTCTCGGGCGCCACCCGGTCCGCGAGCTGCGCGACTCCTGCGCGATACAGTGCCTCCGCCCGCGCCGCCCAACCCCGCCGTGCCTCATGCTCGGCCTGCTCGCTCAGGGCGAACGCCGCAGCCACGGGGTCGGCCACGCTGCCGAGATCGCGGACGGCTCGCGCAAACTGCGCCCGCGCAGCCGCCGTATCTCCCCGTCCCGCCAGGACGCGGCCGAGCGACAGGCGGGTGAGCGCCGCGCTGCGCTCATCGCCTGCCCCAAGTTGCACGCGCAATGCGCTCTCGAGCAGCGTCTGGGCGCGAGCGTGATTGCCCCGCTCGATGAGCAGCAGGCCGAGGCCTTCCTGCGATTGGGCTTCGCCGCGAGGATCTTCGGCCTCGCGGTACAGCGCCGTCGCTCGCGCATAGAGCTGCTCGGCTTCGGCGAAGGCGTTGAGCTGGACCGCCAGGTCCGCCCGTGCGAGCAGTACCCCGGCGCGAACATCGGGCGCTACGTCCGCGGAATCGGCGGCGCGTTCGGCAGCGCGGAGTTGATCCAGAGCAGCCTGGAGGTCGCCCGCGGCCGCGAGCGCCCCCGCCAATTCGGCGCGGACGGCCAGGGCTTCCTCCTCGGGGCCGGTGCGCCGATAGATGTCAAGCGCCTCGGAAAGCGCGGCACGGGCGGCGGGGTAATCGCCCCGCCGAATCTCGAGCTGCCCGAGCCCGTACAACCCGTCGGCCACGTCGGCCCACTGCTCCTGTGCGCGCCACGTGGCCAGTGCGTCGCGGTAGAGCCGCTCCGCCGTGCCGAAGTCACCTTCCATGCTCGCGAGTCCGGCGAGATTCACGAGGTTGGTCGCGGCGACCTCGTCCCGTCCTTCGCGGCGGTTGACGGCGAGCGCCGTCTCGAACTGCCGGCGCGCCTCGTCGAGGTCGCCCAGCGTCTGGGCGAGGGTGCCGAGGTTGTTGTGGTCGGCAGCCATCCCCCGTGTGTCGCCGATGCGCTCGCGCAGTGCTAGCGCTCGGACGTAGCCCTCGCGGGCGCGTTCCAGGTCGCCGCGTTCCTCGTTCAGGCTGGCCAACGTCCCTACGCCGTTGGCTTCGACCCGCACGTCGCCCACGCGCGCGGCCAGCAGTCGTGAGCGCTCGAGATACGCCTCGGCGCTGTCCAGCTCCCCTTCTTCCAGGAATCCCGCGCCGATGTTGCCCATCACCGCCCCGATTCCCATCGTGTCGCCGATCGCGCGGGAGCGGGCCAGGGCCCGCCGCCAGATCGCGATGGCCGCGGAGGCACCGTCGCGCCCGAACGCGGCGACGCCCGCGCGCCGCACGCTGTCCGCCCACACCTTTGCCGCCCGACGGGCTGCCGGCCACGCCACAAAGCGAGCCACTTCGCGAACGAAGAACGAATCCTGCCAGGCCGCCGCGTGCGCCGCGGCCAGGGCGCGTGCCACCGCCAGCTCGTTGCGCGCGAGCGCTTCGGTCACGGCCTCGCGCAGCGCCAGCGGCCGCGCCCGCGCCTCGGCGGTCAGGGCGGACTCCGGGAGCCGCAGTGCGAGTTGCCTCAGGGAGTCCGCCGCTGGGGACTGCGCGCTCAGCGCGACGAAGACAAGCGACGGCGCGAGCAGACTCACCGGGGCGGACCGGTGCCGACGGAGAACTCCACGAAATCCGAGGCCGACCAGCGGTCGAACCCGGTGCGCGCTTCGACCTTCCACAGGTAGGGTCGCCCGGGAACGAGTACCACCGAGTCCGGGAGCGCGGCCACCACGCCCGTGACCTCGGTCTCGTACAGTGCGCGACCCTCGACGTCGAACAACGTCACACGGTAGCGATCCGCGCCCTCAACGGCGGACCAGCGGAGCGACGTCGCGGTCGCGACTCGGCCCACAGGGGCGACCGGAGTGGGCGATACGCCGGCCGTGATCGTGGGGGCCCGGTGCAGCGTCTGATCGATATCGGGCCGCGGCCGAGCAAGGATGAGCACCAGGGCCGCCGCGGCGGCGAGCGGCAACGCGATCCGGTAGAACCCGCGCCGCAGCAGACGTGTCCTGGGCTTGATTTCGCGCGCCACGCTCGGATCAGAGAGCGCCCGTGAAACTGAGGCCACCGCCACCCGGCACGCCGCGCAACCCGCCAGGTGCGGTAGGGCCGCCGCCCGCGCCTCGGCATCAAGGGTGCCTTCGGCCAGGGCCGCAATCGTGTCGTCGTCCAGGCACTGGGGTGTGGCTTCGGCCGGCCGGGCCGTCGTCACGAACGCCTGGCGAAGCCGTTGCAAGAATGGGAGATCGATCACGTCGTCATCGCCGTTAGGGGCCTTCACGGATTCGCCCTCATGAGACGGCCGCCGATCACCGAATTGCTCACAGGTCCCCCCTCTTGATTCCCGCTTTCTCCAGTTCTGCCCGGAGTGCGGCAAGTGCACGGTACACGCGGTTATAGACGGCCTTGGCGCTTGGCAGGCCGAGAATCCGAGCTATGTCCTGGGCGGGCAGATCCTCGATCACGTACAGTTGCACGGCCACGCGGTCTTCTGGTGCTAGGCGCTCCATTGCCGCCGCCAACAGACGGGACGTATCCGCCGTGGTTGGGGGGTCAGCCGCGGCCTCGACCTCCGGCGGCGGCGGGCCGGCAAGGTCGCGCAGGATGCGGCCGCGGTGGCCACCGGTGACCGCGCGGTACGTCGCTCGCAGTTCACTCAGGAACTGTCGGAACGAAAGCTCGGAGCCGCCCTCCGCAGTCCGGAGCAGCTCGTAGGCCTCGACATGACTTCTTCTATTAAGGAATACCTGCTCGAAGATGCGTCGCCGCAGCGGCGGCAACCCTGCGGCTACCGCCGAGAGGCGGCGCCGACCGTCGCGGTGGCGGAACCAGTCGATCGTGAGATGACGAACGACCGTGACGAGCCAGGTGGAGAATCGGGCGCGGTGTTTCGGTTGGTCGATGTAGGAGCGCAGCCGCCGCATGTCATCCTCGCGCAGGGCCTCGCACACCCGCGCGAAGACGTCCATCACATCGTCATGGTCCTGCGCGTAGTGGCGGATAGCCGCGAAGATGAGGCGGCGATAACGGTCGAGAAACAGATCCCACGCGGCTTCCGACCTGCCCAACCGCAGCTCGGCCAGCCAATCTGCCATAGCCCACGACCTGCGGGCGATATGCTCCCCTTACAGGTCCATGGGGTTGCTGTCAAGGTGGGCGGGGATACTGTCGCGTCGCTGCGACTATGGCAGGCTTGCTAAAAAGACGAGCTCGGTCGCCATCCGGTGTCCGTTTTCAGCAGCCAGATTGATGAAGGCCTGGAGGAGGTCAAGCGGCTCCGATCGCCGCGTTCGACGGTGCTTCACCCGAGCTTGGTGAGCGCCACCATGGCCCCAAGCAGGGTGACCCACATGCCGAAGAGCCACTTCACCATGTCGGCGCGCAGCGAGGCGAAGCCCACTTCCATACGGGTCTCAAGGCTCCTGAAGCGTTCGCCGACCTCCTCCTGGAGCGACGCCTCGACCTGACGCACCTCGGCCTTCACCTCAGCAATCCGTTGCTCCAGCTTCGCGTCAAACCGCGCGAAGTTGAGCTCGTTCAATTCACGGAGATCGGCCCGGTATGTCGCATCCACCTGATTGAACCACTCCACCAGCTCGTTGGTGACGTCCTCGCCCAGTTTCTCATAGAATTTGAGCGAGAGCTTGGCGGTAACCGGCATAGGCGGAACTCCCTCAATAGAGTACCGCCTACGATGAAGCTATGGCCGGCGTGGAGCGGTATCAATCCATTGCCGTCGAGGAGCCAAATCGCGCGATCCTCCCGCGTATCAGGAGACCGGCTAGTCGATCAGCCCGCCACTCCTGGATAACCTCATGGGATGGAGGCTCATGCGTGTCGCCAACGAACGGGGCGCGAGGGTCCCTTCAGGGATAGTCAGCCGAGCCGCGGCTTCAGCCGCGATAAATCCGAGCCGTTGCCCAGTCGCGACGTCAATCGCGCGTCATGCCAGGCGCCGCCGCCGTGCCGAGGCAGAAGCCGCTGGGGCGGCACGGACCTCCTGGCTCCCCTGAACCGCCACCAACCCTCCGAACCGCCGCTCCCGCCGCTGGAACTCCGCGATCGCCAGAGCAAGATGCTCCCGCCGAAAATCCGGCCACAGGGTCGGCGTGAACACCAGCTCCGAATACGCCAGCTCCCACAGCAGAAAGTCCGACAGCCGCTGCTCGGCAGCGGTGCGGACCAGCACGTCCGGTTCGGGCACGAGCCGCGTGATTTCCTTGTGCAGCAGCTCGGTGGAGATCTCGCCGGACGCCAGCGAACCGCGCTCGACGCGGCGGGCCAGCTCGCGCGCCGCCTGACTGATGGCCCAGCGGGCGCTGTAATCAATGGCGAGCCGCAGGTGCAACCGGGTGCCTCCCGCCGTGAACGCCTCGGCCTCTTCCAACGCGGCCAGAGCGGAGCGGGGGATGCGATCTCGCCGGCCAATGGCCGTCACGCGGACGCCATTGTCGCGCAGTTCCTCCTGCTCGCGCCGGCAGTACTCGCGCAGCAGCCAGAAGAGCCGCCCGACCTCGGTCGGCGGCCGTTTCCAGTTGTCGGATGAGAACGCGTACAGTGTGAGCGTGGTCACACCGAGGTCCGGCGAGCCGCGTACGACGTCGCGCACACTGTCCACGCCCGCCAGGTGCCCCCGCCAGCGCGGCAGTCCGCGCCGCCGGGCCCAGCGCCCGTTCCCGTCCATGACGATCGCTACGTGTAGCCCGCTCATGTCCTCTCCAGCGCATCGCGCGCGACGCTCAACAGTCCCTCCATCTGCAAGAGGTAGGCCTCAAGGGCGCGTCGTCCCCTGGGCGTCAACCGGTATTCGGTCTTGGGCCGGCGATCCTCAAATCCCTTGGTGACACGCACATAGCCGGCTTCCTCCAGCTTGCGCGCGTGCACGCTCAGGTTCCCATCCGTGGTCTTCAGAATGTCCCGCAGCTCCGCGAACGTGAGGCTGTCGTTCGCGGCCAACGCGGAGACGATCCCGAGCCGGATCCGCTCGTGTATGAGCCGATCCAACTCGTCGGATGTCGAGTTAGCCGCCGTGGCGCCGGACGATGTACGCACCGAAGGCAAGGTGCAGACCTCCGAATCCGAGAGCGAGCAAGACCAGACCGTAGGCAGGTACGAGCAGGGCGAGCGCGCCGAATCCAACGAACTCGATCCCCATCCAGCGCAATGCCCGCACCGAGAACACGCCGCCGGCCGTGACTCCCGCGCCGTACAGGGCGAGCCAGGTGCCCGGCAGGAGGTGCCCCGCGCCGGCATCCACCAGGGCGATCGTCAGCAGCCCCCCGCTCACGAGCGCGGGCGCCATGACCCACGCGATCTTCCGCAGCGCGCCGGACCAGAGCGGCGCCTCGAGCTGGCGCGCTTTGATCGCTGTGGAGATGGCGGCGACGACGATGGAAAGCGCCGCGGCGGGGACCCAGACGCGGAGGTCTGCCGCGGCTTGCGTGCTCCAGGCGAGCCCGGCGGCCAGCAAGCCGAGCGCGCCCACCGCCACGAGCCCCCAGCCGGAAACGGCCGTGAAGGTCGACGCGGATTCCATGGTGCGGCGGATGTAGGCCAGCGTTTCCTTGGCGTCCTGTTGCTCACGGATCGGCGTGGTCACAACACCCCCGGATGCGTGGATGGGTGAGTAAAGCACTTTGCAACATAAAGTAATGGGTGCCGGGAGGTTGGCAAGGGCGGGGAGTGGTCGACAAAGAGGACGACTAAGCGGCGACAACGACATGACAAATGGACGACGAGGGACGACCTTGGGGTCGGCCTCGCCCGGTCGCCCCCAAGTCGTCCCCCGTCGTCCCTTCGTCGCCCCTTGTCCGGGCCCTTGATCGTCCACGGAACCTGATTAGAATGCCCCCCACTTCCAGCCGCACCCGAAACACAAAGCACAGACGCCGATGTCGCTCCTGACCCTCCAATCCGTTGCCAAGTCGTTTGGCCACGTCGTGGCCGTGGACGGCCTGTCCTTCGACGTGGATCGCGGGCAGGTGGTGGGATTCCTGGGCCCCAACGGGGCGGGGAAGTCCACCACCATGCGCATGATCACGCAGCTGTTCGAGCCCGACCGTGGCGAAATCCGCCTGGACGGCGTCCCTTTGTCCGAAGCCGGGCGCGAAGCCAAACGGCGGATCGGGTATCTGCCGGAGAACAACCCGCTGTACGGCGACATGCTCGTGTCGGAGTACCTGGATTTCATCGCGACGCTCCGGGAGCTCGCCGGTCCCGCTCGCGCGCGGGCGATCGACTCGGCGGTGAGCGCGACGGACCTCGCCTCCGTGTTTTACCGGCCCATCGGTGAGCTGTCCAAGGGATATCGGCAGCGCGTGGGCCTGGCGCAGGCGATTCTGCACCAGCCGGACCTGCTCATCCTCGATGAGCCGACGGAAGGGCTCGACCCCAATCAGCGGGCTGAAATCCGCCGCATGATCGGCGAGCTGGGGAAGGACCGTACGGTCCTGCTCTCGACCCACGTGCTGGGCGAGGTGCAGCAGACCGCGAGCCGGCTGTTGATCATCCACCGCGGCCGCATCGCGGCCGACGGGCCGGTGGGTCAGCTCGTAGCGCAGGCCGAAGGAGCCGTGCAGTTGTCTGTGGAGGCAGAGGGTTCCGGGATTCCGGAGGCGCTCCGGGCAATGACTGGCGTGCGGCGCGTCGCCGAAGAGCGGACTGTGGACGGGCGGGTCGCCGTGCGCGTGTTCGCGGATTCCAAGCGAGACTTGAGGCCTGAGATCTTCGCGCTCGCAAAGACCAAGGGGTGGACGCTCTACGAGCTGCACCAGCAGGCGGGAAGCCTCGAAGATCTGTTCAGGCAGCTGACTTCCGGTGAGGGAGAGTCAGCAGGGGCGGCAGGGGCGGCAGCAAAGGGAGGAAAGACAGGAACGGGAGCGGCTGAAGGGAAGGCGGGGGAGAACGCATGAAGGCCGTCTGGACCATCGCGCGGCGGGAGATCAAGGTCCTGTTCGACCACCCCACGGGCTACATCCTGCTGATCGTGTTCGTAGGCATCAACGACTTCTTGTTCTTCCGGCAGGCCTATCTGCTGAACGCCGCCACGTTGCGGCCCATGATGGACCTGCTGCCCTGGATGTTCCTGTTCTTCGTGCCGGCAGTGACGATGCGTGCCGTCGCGGAAGACACGCGCACGGGAACGCTCGAGGTGGTGCTGGCCCAACCGGTAACCGAGCCCGAGCTGCTGCTCGGCAAATACCTGGGACAGGTGCTGTTCTTGTGGATCGCGCTCGCGCTCACGCTGCCCGTATGCTTCGGGCTCGCGATCGGGGCCGATCTCGAAAGCGGCGTCATGGTGGCCCAGTATGCCGGCGCCGCGCTGCTGGCGCTGGGCCTGGCAGGCGTGGGGCTGTGGGCCTCGGCCATCAGCGCGAACCAGATCACGGCATTCATCATCGGCGTGTTCGTGATGTTCCTGCTCGTGCTCGTGGGACTCGACCCGCTGCTCGTGGGCCTGCCGCCCACGCTGGGCAACATCGCGGCGCAACTGGGCGTGCTGTCGCATTTCGTGAACATCGGGCGCGGCGTGATCGACCTGCGCGACGCGGTCTACTTCGTCTCCCTGGCCGGGATCTTTCTCCTGCTGGGCTACCTCGCGCTGATGACGCGGAAGCTCACCCCGCGCGGCGAGACGCTGAAGCGGCTGCGGCTCGGCACCGTGATGCTGATCGCCGCGCTCGTGGTCACCAACCTGTTCGGCCGCCGCATCGGGGGCCGGCTGGATCTCACGCCGGGCAACGCGTACACGCTGTCCCGCGCCACGCGTGAGCTCGCGCGCAACGTGCCGGACCTGGTGACCATCAAGCTGTTCGCCTCGAAGGAGCTGCCGTCGGAGGTGTCGATCCTCCACCGCGACCTGAGGGACCTGCTCAGCGACTATCGCTCGGCGGGCCGCGGCAAGATCCGCATCGTGTTCGGCGATCCGGCGTCCGACAGCACCATGATGCAGGACGCCCGGTCACTCGGCATCCCCTCGGTGCAATTCAACGTCGTGGGGCAGGGCGAGCTGAAGGTGAAGGAAGGGTACCTCGGGATCGCCGTGCAGTACGCGGGGCAGAACAAGACGATCCCCTTCGTGCAGCGGTCCGACGATCTCGAGTACCGGCTGTCGTCTTTCATCCGGGCGCTCACCGTTGCCGAGCGCCCCAAGGTGAGCCTGTTGACGCCGGCCGCGAACCCGCAGGTGCAGCGCAGCTTCAACCAGCTGCGGGAAGCGCTGGACCAGAACTACGACGTTCGAACGTTGACGCTGGAGTCCGACACGCTTGCGCCCGGAAACCCGGCGGTGATCGTCGTGGCGGGCTCGCCCGAGTCCCTGACGGATTCTGTTGTCGAGCGGGTGAGAACCTATCTGGCCGGCGGCGGCGGCGCGCTCGTCATGGCGTCCGGCATGCAGCTGCCCGAGCAGTCGTTCTTTGCCACGCCCCGCATGCCGGCCTGGAACCGCGTGCTCGAGCCGTACGGCGTGTCCGTGCGGTCGGACATGGTGTTCGACCACGCTTCGAACGAACGCGTGGTGCTGCCATCCCAGTTCGGGCGTGTGCTGGTGCCGTATCCGTTCTGGGCGCGCGTCGTGAGCACGCGGGCCTCGGTGGTGAACGAGCAGGTGCCGGGCGCGTTCTACCCGTGGGGATCGAGCCTCGACACGGCGGGAGCGAGGCCCGGCACGGTGCTTCCTCTGCTCGTTACGAGCCGGGCCGCGGGCGTGAAGTCGTCCGAAGTGTTCCTCGAGCCCACGCAGCAGTTTCCCACGGACAGTCTGTCGGTGCGCGTGGTGGCGGCCCTGGTGAACACGTTGGCGGCGGAGAATGACTCGGGGCCGCCTGGCCGCCTCGTCGTTGTAGGCAACGAGGACCTGGTCTCCGACCGCAACGTGCAGAACGCGCCCGAGAATATGTCCTTTGTGCTCAACGCGGTGGATTGGCTCTCCCAGGATGAAAGCCTGATCACCATCCGCGCCAAGGAACGGACGCCGCCGCCGCTGGTGTTCTCGAACGAGACGCTGCGCGACACGGTGAAATACGCGAACGTGGGTGGGGTGCCCGGCGCCCTGATCCTGCTGGGAATCCTTCGACTCCTGCGGCGGAAACGCCTCGCTGACCGCCCCTATCAACGGGGCGGCGCGGAGGCTGCGTGACCACGCGACAGCTGCGCCAGGTTGCGGTGGCCCTCGTGGTTCTGGTGTTTCTGTGGGGCCTCGCCGAAGTGCTGACCAAGGGGAGCGACAAGCTGGACGGAGACTTCGTTCTGCCGGCCGTCAAGGCGACGGACGTCGATACCGTGCGCCTCGCCCGCCCGGCGGACACGATCCTCCTGGTCAGGCGCGATTCCGTTACTTGGACGGTGAACGGGTTCGACGCGTCGGGCGACGCCGTGAACCAGTTATTCGACGCGCTCGCCAAGGCGACTGTCGCCGAGCTGGCGGCTCAGAGCACGGCCTCACACAACCGAATGGGCGTGGACAGCGCCAAGGGGAAGCGACTCACCTTCCGGCGTGGCGCCGACACTGTGGATCAGCTGATCGTGGGCGAGCGAGGGCCCGGATATACGGGCGCCTACGTGCGGCGGCCGGGTTCGGACGACGTGTATCTGGTCCGGGGCGAGCTGCCCACGGTCGCCGACAAGATGCTCGAAGACTGGCGGGACAAACGCATCGTCTCGATCGAGCCGGACAGCGTGACGGAAGTGCGCGTGGAGCGCCGGCGGGGCGGCTATACGCTGCGGCGGGCCGACGGCGGGTGGCGCATTGACGCCGCGGCCGCGGACTCGAGCGCCGTTCGACGAATGCTGGATCAGTGGCGCAACCTGCAAGCCGCGGGCTTCGCGACGCGTGAGCAAGAGGACTCGACCGATTTCCGCCGCCCCGATCGCACGGTCACGCTGCTCGGCAAACAGGGGCCGCTCCTCGAATTGGCGCTCGATTCGGCGGCCTACTGGTGGTGGGCACGGAAGAGCACCGGGGCGTACGTCTACCGAATCGAGAGCTGGCGGATGGATCAGTTGATGCCGGCGGACAGCACGTTGCGGCACAAATAGCCCGGTTCCAACGGCGGGCGATCAGAGGCGATCAGGGGCGATCGAGGGCGATCACAGGCGATGTGACCATCGGGGGCGTGAGCCGGTTTGTGAGCGGGCCGAGTTCGCCCGTCATCGCCTACCATCGCCCGTCATCGCCTGTTCCAGCAGCTCCTTCACTTCAGTGAACACATCATCCCACATTCGCCGAGTCAGCCTTCCGGTATTCGTATTCTGCCGGCTCGGGTGGTACGACGCGACCAGGTGTATTCCATCCGGGAGAACCGCCGCCGATGCATGTGCGAATCCTGGGCGGTCGGCAGCCGCCAGCTTGCCCCACCATCCCGCGGCACGTAACCAGCTCTCGTGCGCGATGCGGCCGAGGGCGAGAACCACCGCGACGCGCCGGAGGAGCTGGAGTTCCCGCTCCAGGAACGGCCGGCAGCGCGAAAGCTCGGCGGGCGACGGTTTGTTGCCGGGCGGCGCGCAGCGCGCGGCCGCGGTGATGTAGCAATCGGTGAGTGTGAGGCCGTCGTCGCGGCTCACGGATGCCGGCTGGCTCGCGAAGCCGTAGCGATGCAGCGCGTCGTATAGCCAGTTCCCGCTCGAGTCACCGGTGAACATCCGGCCGGTTCGATTGGCGCCGTGCGCGGCCGGAGCGAGCCCCACGATGAGTAGCCGAGCGTTGGGATCTCCGAAGCCCGGCACGGGCTTGCCCCAGTAGTCCCAGTCGCGGAACTCGCGCTTCTTGTCCCGCGCGACTGTGCGGCAGTGCGTAATGAGGCGGGGGCAGGCGGTGCAGTGGAGGATCTGGTGGGTGACGGTGGTCAGAGAGGGCATCGGGGTCGTGTGGCGGACGTCGGGGGAGCGGCATAAGGGGCATTGGCAGCATCGGCGGCGCCTACAGTACATGCCGCTCATGCGGCGCATGCCGCCCATGCCGCTTATGCCGCCCTATCCGGCCTTCCCCCTCTTCGCCATCTCCTCCGCCCGCAACTCGCGCCGCAAGATCTTCAATACCGAGCTACGCGGCAGCCCGTCGCTGAACTCGAGCTCGCGGGGCACCTTGTAGGGCGCAAGCTGCTCCTTGCAGTGCATCAGCAATTCGTCCGCTGAAGCCTGCATGCCGGGACGGAGCACGACGAACGACTTGATGCTCTCGCCGCGTTTCGCATCGGGAATGCCGATGCTCGCGGCCTCGAGCACGGCCGCGTGGGCCATCAGGACGCGGTCGATCTCGTCGGGATACACGTTGAAGCCGGACGAGATGATCATGTCCTTCTTGCGGCCGACGATGAAGTGGTATCCGTCCTCGTCCACGCGACACAGGTCGCCGGTGTAGAGCCAGCCGTCGCGCAGGACCTTGGCCGTCTCGTCCGGCTTGTTCCAGTAGCCCTGCATGATTTGCGGCCCGGCGAGCAGCAACTCACCCACGTCGCCGACGGGCTTCTGCGTCACGCCGTCTTCCGCGTCCATGACCTTGGCATCCGTATTCGGCAGGGGCACGCCGATACTGCCGACCTTGCGGGTTCCGAACAACGGGTTGCAGTGCGTGACGGGCGACGTCTCGGTGAGGCCAAACCCTTCTGAGATCTTGCCGCCCGTCAGCTCCTCGAACCGCCGCAGCACCTCGACGGGAAGAGGCGCCGACCCCGAATTGCACATCTTCACGCTGGAGAGGTCTGCCTTGGCGATCCCCGGGTACTGGTTGATGGCCTGGAACGTGGCGGGCACGGCGGCCATCAGTGTGACGCGGTGCTTGACGATGCTCTTGATGATGGCCGGGATGTCGCGGGGGTTGGGGATCAGCACGAGCGTTCCCGCGAGTCGCACGCTCAAGTTCATCGCGACCGTGAGCCCGAACGAGTGGAAGAACGGCAACGCGCCGAGGATGATCTCTTGCCCTTCCGCGGCCCTGGCGAACCAGGCGCGCATCTGTTGCATGTTGCAGGACAGGTTGCGCTGGGTGAGCATGGCACCCTTGGACACGCCGGTGGTGCCGCCGGTGTAGAGCAGCGTGGAGAGATCGTCCATGCCGATCGTGGCCGCGGGAGATGTCGGCCGCGCGCGGCGGATGAGGTCGGCGAATCGGTGCACGTTGGGACCGGTCGCGATCGGGGCAATGAGCGGCGGCTTGGCGCGCTTGAGCTTGAGCGGGGCCAACAGGTTGAGTGGAAACGCCAGATACTCCGGAATCGAGCCCACGATGTAGTGCCGCACGGACAGCCTGTTCCTCAGGCTCTCGACCCGTGACGCGTAGATGTAGTCGGCGAGGATCGCGGCGACGCAGCCCGAGTCGTTCCACTGGTACTCGATCTCGCGCGGCGTGTAGAGGGGATTCGTGGGAACGGCCACGGCGCCCAGCGTTTGGATGGCGTAGTACGCGATGACGAAGTGCGGCAGGTTCGGGAACTGCACCGCCACGCGATCACCCTGCTTGACGCCGAGTCCGGCGAGCGCTGTGGCCAACCGGTCTACGTGGTCCTTCAGCTCGCGGTAGGTGAGCGTGCGGTTCTGGAAGATCAGGGCGGGGCGGTCAGGGTAACCGCGGGTGGCTCGGTCGAGCCACTGCGCCAGGGAGACGTCCTCGAACGTGAGGTCCGGGGGGACGCCTTGGTCGTAGAACGTGTGCCAGGGGCGGGGTTGCATGGCGGGAGAGTATTCGCCGCGGGCTCCGATGTGGCAAGGCCGAGGGCGGCGACATCGGAACCGCCGGCGTCACGGCGGCGCGTCCTGAATGGCGGTTCGAAGGTCGCATGCCTTTGGGCCGCGGCCTGCGGCGCAGGTGGCAGACGGCGTTCCAAGCGATAACGTTCCTGCCCGGATGACCGTTCGCATTCTCAGCAGCCCTACGACGCGACGTGCCCTTGCGTCCATCGCCGAGAGCCAGTTCGGGGACATGGTCAAGGCTGTCGTTGACGTCCGGCGGCGTGTCATAGCTGTCGGGGGCGAGCTCCACTCCGATGAGGAGGCGGCTCTCCTCGAGGACGGGTCCCGGCAGGAGGACCTGTGGGGATTGAACCTGTATCCCGCGGAACGGGGAGAGGCGTGGATTGAGTTCGACTCGGTGATCAACATCCGGCCTTCTCAGGGAAACCGGTCGCGTGGGGTAGACGATGCTGACCTCCGGCGGGCCATCGGCGAGGTCGTGGCCGTCCTCGTGCCCGAATGACGGACCTCCCGTGACGATGCACACCGAGCTCGCGGCGGGTCGGTGGAGCACCTTCTCCCTGGCGAAACAGTTGGCCCATGTTGGGAGCGAAGTCGAGCGCGCCATCCGAGCGTGGGAGACCGGGTCCGACCGGTTCGACCGCGCGCTGGATCGGGCGCTCGAGCTGTTTGACCTCACGATTCGGGACGAACGCTGGCGAGGCCACCGGCGGCGTGAGATTCTCCGGACGCGCGAGGAGTTCTGCCGCTTGTTCTTCGACGATGACCATCCGCCCGACTCGGCTCGCGGGCTCAGGAATTACTTCTTTCACTTCGCGGTGCTGGCGCGGCACTGAGGGAGCGGTTAGGGGAACACGATCTTGCGTCTGTTCGGCGACCAGCTGGGCTCGCGGTTGATGCCTTCCGCGCGCGCGTCATTGGACAGGTTTCTCTCCGTCTTGTCCACCGTGCTCCAGACGTACACGTCCGTCTGCTCGGGAAGCGACAGTCGCTCAAACGCGATACGGGCGCCGTTCGCTGCCCCACCCGCCCCGCACACCTCACGGCGCACGGAGCGGGCGCGTCGGGGGTCTAACCGCGGGGCAGCATCTCCTCGAGCGCGAACCGCGTCTTTGCGGGGATGCGCTCGGCGGGGTAGTACCGCTCAATCACCGCTAGCGCGTCCTCGGCCCGCTCGATATTGAGGTACCGCAGCAGGTAACGCACGTCGTCCTCGTCGTGGAACTCGGGCCCGAGCCGGAAGGCCAGGCATTTCATCGCGAGCACGTATTCCGGGACGGGAACGTACACTTTGAGATGCTCAAGCTCTAACCATGGCGAGAACTCCCCGCGCTCACTCAGGTATCCTTTCACCGCGTCGTTGAGCCAATCCCGCTGGACGTCGGCCTCTGCCGCCACAGCGCGGGCCAGGCGCCGGATGATCTCGGCAGGGGCGAACACGGCATCCACGTCGGCCGTCGAGGGCCGGGCGGCAAACGCCAGGCACATGACTGCCCCACCGACCAGGTAGACCTCGCCAACCACGTCTTCCGCCGCGAGGCGATCGTTGAGCAGCTCGAACAGCTGGCGGATGCGCTCCCGCGTCAGCACGGGCCTACACCCGATCGTCCACGGACGCGTCCGCGAACACGTTGCGGCGCCGGAGCGCCACGGGCGAGCGCGTGAGCAGGTACAGGCGCACGGAGCTGAGGGCGGAGCCGAACGTGGGCGACCGGCGAACGGGAACCTCCTCGACCCAGCGTGGCGGCTCCAGTCCGCGTCGGCTCGCGGCGAGGTCGATCGCGGCCGCCAGGTAGTTCAGCGTTTCCCCGTCGAGCGGCGCAGCAGGCCGCGCTGACACCGCCCGACGAAACGCGCCGGCAGGGAGCTTGCGGAGCCAGTCAGCCAGCTCCGCGAGGGCGTAGCGGCGAGATGCCGGATCGGCGACTCGGGCCACGAGCGCCTGGAACCGGTCAGCCTCCACCGGCAGGACCTGGCCGAGCACCCACGACGAGACATCGGCGCCCGCCTCGCGTGCCAGCCGCTTCAGCGTACGCTTCTGCTCTGGGGTGACCCGGATTTGGAGCTGGTCGGTCTTGGGGCGCATGGGCAGGAAAGTAGCGAGCAGGCCCCTGGCGTCAATACAGAAGTATTGACACCGACAGGCTGTCGTCGGTTTCGGCTCCGCTGCGCGGAACGTGCAAGGGTAGTCCGTTCCGTCGGGGCAGGCCAGCGAGCGCTGCGACGGAAACCAAACCCGCCCCGCACAACTCGGGGCTCACGGAGCGGGCGGCATCCTCGACGAGCCTCCGGCCGTCAGCCAGCCGACTGCCCCGTCATGAGTACCGTGCCGTGCGTTGGGTGCCTCTACCAGAAGGCGGTTGGGCCATCCAGGAATCTGGGCGCCGTCGTCACGCCGGCGGGCAGTGGGGCCTACGGCATCGTTGACGCGAACGACGGGACGACCCGAGTGGTGGGCTGGTACGAGGCGGTGCTACGCGAGGACGGGTCCCGACGGGAGGACCCATGGGGACGTGCTTGCAGGTCTGGCAGTTTGGTTGACACACCTCAAGATTATTCCTTATAATCACTATTGACTAAAAGGAATGGACACGCCCGGGAAATGCCCGACCAACGGTTTCGGGACGTATTAACGGCGGCGGCGCGGCTACAGGAAGTGCTTCCCGACGCGGTACTGGTGGGAGGCGCCGCTGCCGCGCACCATGCCGGGCACCGGATCTCCCTCGACGACGACCACGTGCTGACGGACCTCCAGGACCGCTTCGACCAGGTTCTCGAGGCGCTGGAGCAGACGGACGGATGGGTGACGTCGCGGATCCGGCCCAGGGTTCTCATTCTGGGGCGCCTGGACGGCATTGAGACCGGCATCCGCCAGCTGGTCCGTCGCCGGCCGCTCGAGGTGGAGCAGGTCAGGGTCGGCAGGAGGCGGCTGAGCGTGCCGACACTCGAGGAAATGCTGCGGATCAAGGCGTGGCTGGTGCTCCGTCGCAACGCGACGCGCGACTACTTGGACGTGGTGGCCCTGAGCCAGCGACTCGGGGTGCGGGCCGCGGCGCGCGTGCTGCTGGGAATGGACGAGTATTACGAGGATCAGATCGGTCCGGGCGGTCGGCGCGTCGCCACGCAGCTCGCCAAGCAACTCGCCGAGCCCGCTCCCTACGACCTGTCCGACGTGGACCTCGCGAAGTACCGCAAGCTCGCGGTCCGGTGGCGTAGTTGGCAGAACGTCGTCGCGGCGGCGCAGGGGATGGCGGCGGACATTCTCGATCTTCTAGTGGAGGGCGATTGATCGATGCGGTTCCGGCATCTGGACTACGCGTCCGGAACGCCCGTCTCGGGTCTGGGGACGGCGGCGCTCGACGACCTGCTGGAGCGGGGCGACCTGGAGGCCTGGACTCCGCTTCTCAGGGTGATCGCGCGCGACCCATGGAGCGAAACGGCGGAAACGATTCTCCGGCTCGGCGACGACCACCCGATGTATGGCACGTCCTTGCTGTGGCGTCATTGGATCGAGCGCATGCGTCGGCAGAAGGCGGGCGTGACCGGCGGCCTCACGCTGGCGCAGGCCCGGGTTCGGGCCGGTCTGAGCCAAAGTCAGGTTGCCCGGCGCCTCGGGATTTCGCAGGCGGATGTCTCCAAGCTCGAACGCCGGGCTGATCTGCGGCTCTCGACCTTGCGGGCGTTCGCCGGCAGCATCGGGGCCCGCCTCTACGTGGCGCTCCAGGGCGCGGACGACCACGTTCCCAGGCCGCTGGTCCTGCCCGATCCGAGTCGCGCTCGAACCCTGGTCTCCCCGGCGCAGGGAGGCTCCGCATGAGGCGTTGTTCCGTTTGCGGGCGAGAGGTTGGCGACGAGCTCGTGTCGGGCGGCGTGAGGTTCGTGTCCTCTCGCCTGTCGAACGGCTACGGCTGCGGCCTCCACAGCACGGCCTGCTCGTACTGCAGTCCGGCGTTGTAGGCCGAGCCAACCATGTTGCGTCTACCAGCGCGCGATCCGCATCGGCCCACCGTCCCTCACCGGCCAACCTGATCCTCGCGGAGAGTCACGCGCTGGTCGTGAGGGCCGGTGGTGCGGAGCGCGCCGTGGCGTTCCTGGAACGGTTCCTCCAGCCCAGTGACGTGAACGTGCAGTGGGTGGACGAGGATCTCACGCGCGGCGCCATCGCGCGATGGCTTCGGCCCCACCGCGACAAGACCTGGAGCCTGACCGACGCTGTGAGCTTCGAGGTGATGCAGCGCGACGGCATTCGTGAGGCGTTCGCGTTCGACGAGCACTTTGAGCAAGCGGGATTCACAGTACTCTGACGGGTGCCTGGCGCTCGATCTGCCGACGTTCGGCGAGGAGAGGCTGGCGCGCTACCGTCCGCGACCGACTCGCCCAATCTCCTCCGAACACGCGTCACCTTCGCCAACCTTCACCATCCTCCAGAGCCTTCACCAACCTTCAAAACCTCCACCGATCTTCACCAGCCTCCTCCTCAGATATCCAGGTTTCTCACAAACTTCGCATTCGACTCGATAAACGCCTTGCGCGGCTCCACCTCGTCCCCCATCAGCGTCTCGAACAGCCGCGCCGCCTCCACCGCGTCTTCCATGGCCACCTTGAGCAGCGTGCGCGAACCCGGGTCCATGGTCGTGCGCCACAGCTGCTCCGGGTTCA
>JACQHC010000093.1 GCA_016199245.1 Gemmatimonadota bacterium
GGCCAGGTAGCTCAGTTGGTAGAGCAGCGGACTGAAAATCCGCGTGTCGGCAGTTCGATTCTGCCCCTGGCCACTGATCTCGATGCCCGTGTATGAGCCGGGTTTTCGTTTCCCAGACCGCCGTCGTTGATGCCGGTTGCCGCGACCCGTAGGTTAGGGCCCGGTCGGTCCCCTCATCCGGGAGATCCACGATGACTGCGGCGGTCGCCCCCCGTCCCTCCCCTCCCACGCGTCCCTCGCTCCTCGACTTCACGGCCGACGAAGTCCTGATCCGCCTGTGCCAGATCGAGATCCTGCGGGCGCTACCCCCTGAGGAGATCCAGGCGCTCGTGCCACACGTGGATTTCGCGCGGCTCTCCAAGGGCACGATCCTGATGCACGTCGGCGATCCGGGCGACGCGCTGTACTTCATCGAAACCGGACGGGTGCGGGTGGAGCGACCGGCCGCCGAGCCCGTGTTCGTGGACGCCGGCGGCGTCGTCGGCGAGGCCGCCCTGCTCACGGGAGACCCTCGCACGGCCACCGTGACGGCGGATACCGACGTCGAAGTGTGGGTCATCGCCAAGCTCCACTTCGACGAGCTGGTGGGTCGCTCTCCGGTGCTGCGGCAGGCACTCCAGCTTCTCGTGGAAGCCCGGCGTCAGGGAACGCCACAGGAGCTGCCCAGCGAGCAATTCTGGGTGTCGACGGCCCTGCGCGCTATCGACGCGCGCTACCAGGGGCTCACCGGGTGGCAGCGGTTCATGGGTATCGGCCTGCTGATCTGGACCGCGATGTACCTCAACGAACGCTTCCCCGTGATCCCGGAGTCTCGCGGCGAGGTCTGGTTTGCGGTCGGCCACCTGCTGTCCGGGCTGTTGATCGTCCAGGGAGCCTGCGAGGCGTTCGTGCAGGGTGTGGAACGCCTGGGGGCGCGTCTCAAGTGGGATGGGTTCATCTCCGGCACCGTGGGCTCTCTGCTCAGCACCTTGCCGGAGTTCGTGGTCATCGCCTTTCTGGTCACAGTCGAGCCGCTGGCGGCGTTCGTCACGGCGGCGGTGACCATCTTCAACAACGCCCTCGTCTTCTCGATCTACGCGTTCTTCCTGCCCAAGGACCGGAAGGGCACGTTCGCGATGCCGCGGTCGCTCACCATCGCGGGCGGCGAGATCATGATAGCCGGCGCCACGATCACCTTGCTCGTCGGGATCGTGATGTTGGTGCTGCGCGTGGCGACACCGCAAACGGCCTTGCGCGGCGTCGACCTCATCGGCATCGGGATCGTCCTCATGGCGATCTACGCGTACTACGTCCTGACGCTGGTGCGCTACTACGCGGAGGGGAAGGACGATGAAGAGTCGCTCCCGCCCGATCCCGAGCGACTCGGCCACGACGTGACGTGGGACGGCATCGGCCTCATGTTCCTGCTGGGTGTGATCGGGGCCTACACCGCTGGCGAAGCGATTGGCGAGTTCGCGGAGACGGCGCTCGACCGCCTGGGTCTGCCGACGATTCCCACGGCCGCGGCGCTGGCGTTCTTCGCGGGCGTGAGCGAGTACATCATCGTCTTCAAGTCACACCGCCGGGGCGAGCTGGGGATCGCCCTGTCCAATGCGTTCGGGGGACTGACGCAGGTGATGTTCCTGCTGCTGCCGTTCGCGATGATGACGATCGGCGTGCTCGGCCTGGCGGGGGCGGGACCGCAGTTCGTGATCCCGCTCAACGAAGTGACCATGCTGCTCGTCCTGCTCCTGTTCCCTCTGTTCTTCGCCCTTCACCAGCACATGGAGCAGGAGGGGACGCTGAGCAATCTGGACGCCGCGAGCATGACCGGAGCGTACCTGCTGCTGTTGTACTTCCTGTTTACGGCATCGCCGTCGTGATTGCAAATCGACGATCGGAGATCGGCGAATGCAGATCGATATGGATTCGCGCCAATCTGCAATCGTCAATCTGCAATTACGTCAAGATCTCCCACCACATCTTGAGCGCCACGAGCCCGATGAGGAGCGCGAGAACCAGGTTCAGCAATTCCGTGTGCATGCGGCGGCTCAGCGACGCGCCGAGGCGGGCGCCGGGGAGGGCGCCCACGACCAATGCGATGGCCGGCAACCACTCGATCTGTCCCGTCGCGGCTTTGCCGATCATCCCCGCAACGCCTGCCAGTACCACGATCCCGAGCGAGGCGCTGATGGCGCTTCTGAGGGGGACGTGCAGCACATAGATCATGAGCGGGACCAGCAGGAATCCACCGCCGGCGCCGACCATCCCGGCCAGCAGCCCCACCGCAATCCCGCTTCCCACAGCCAGGTAGGGGTTAACCTTCTCGGCCGGTGTGACCGGGGTGCCCCCGGAGGAAGCCCGCGGTTGACTCGTCCTGACGGCGAGCATCACGACCGCCGCCACCAGGGCGAGCGCGGCGAACAGGGCCGTCAGCCCGCGTGGGCTGATCAAGCGAGAGAGCGCCGCGCCGGTCAGCGAGCCGGCCATCATACCGCTGCCCAGCGTCGTGACCAGCGTATTGCGCACGGGGCGATAGTGCAGGTGGCCGAGCAGCCCGGCGAGGCCGGCGGCGGCCACCTGGGCCATCGTGATTCCGGAGATGGTGTGAATGTCGAGGGCACGCTGGCCGACGAGCGGCGGCACGTAGAGGAGCAGCGGGATCATGACGATCGCCCCGCCGATGCCCACCATGCCGGCGACAATCGCACCGGCGAACCCGAGCGCCATCAGCAGCGCATCGGACCGGGCGTGATAGAACGCCAGCAGGAACGCCGCGAGCCAGGCCGCCGCGAGGGTGGGAACGGGCCCCGAGGCTACGCGGAACGCGGTAGCGATCCCACCGGGGGCGGCCTCGGGGGTGCTCGCGGCGGTATCCGGTTGCTTGGGGCTTGCGGACATGAAGCGGAGGCAATCTACTACCCGGACCCGTGTCAGGGATTCTCGGCGTGACGGCAACCCTCGATTCGCCACCGGCCACCGCGCCGCGCCTGTGGGCCAAGGTCATCGATCACACGCGCTGCATCGGTTGCCACGCGTGCACCACGGCCTGCAAGTCGGAGAACGAAGTGCCGCTGTCCGTGACGCGCACGTACGTGAAGTACGTGGACGTTGGCGAATTCCCCACGGTCCGCCGCGCCTTTCAGGTGACGCGCTGCAACCAGTGCGAGGACGCACCGTGCGTCACGGCCTGTCCCACGCGGGCGATGTACCGCCGGCCCGACGGAATCGTGGACTTCGACAAGTCCGTCTGCATCGGTTGCAAGGCGTGCATCGCCGCGTGCCCCTACGACGCGATCTTCATCAATCCCGAGGATCATTCCGCCGAGAAGTGCAACTTCTGCGCGCACCGGATCGACATCGGGCTCGAGCCAGCCTGTGTCGTCGTGTGCCCCACCGAGGCGATCCTGGTGGGCGATCTCCGCGATCAGACGTCAAGGGTGGCGCGGATCGTGGAGCGAGAGGCGGTCGCCGTGCGCAGACCGGAGAAGGAGACGCGCCCTAAACTCTTCTACAAAGGCGTACACCAGGCCACGCTCGATCCGCTCGCGGCGCGGCGGCCGCCGGGTGGGCTTTTCATGTGGAGCGAGCAGTATCAAGCTCGCAAGGCCGTTGTTTCAGGACATCCGAGTCCCGCGAACAGCTCGGCCGCGGCGCTCTTGTCGTACGACGTGGCGCACGGGGCGCCGTGGGATTGGCGCGTGAGCCTGTACACGTGGACGAAGAGCGTGGCCGCCGGGGCGTACTTGGTGGCGCTTGTGCTCGTTGTGATGGGTGCCGTGGAGGGCGACGGCGTCCTGTGGCGCTGGATCTCGCCGCTCGTCTCCGCCGCGTTCCTCGCGGTGACCGGCGGACTCCTGATCTCCGACCTCGAGCATCCAGAGCGGTTCCTCATGATCTTCACGCGACCGCAGTGGCGAAGCTGGCTGGTTCGCGGGGCTGTGATCATTACGGCGTATGGCGGCCTGCTCGCCACGCACATGGGGACTTCGTGGCTCGGGTTGGCCGGCGTGGAGCGGTTGCTGCGCGTACCTGGCTTCCTGCTTTCGATCCTCACAGCGGTCTACACCGCTTACCTGTTCGCGCAGGCCAGGGGTCGCGACTTCTGGCAGAGCGCCTTGCTCCCGCCACACCTCTTGGTTCAGGCAGTGCTGGCCGGCTCAGCGGCGTTGCTCGCGGCCGCAGACTACGCAGATCCCGCGGCAGCCGCGGCTTTGGCCTGGACACTTGCTGGTGCCTGCGCGGTGCACCTTGTACTGGTAGTGGGCGAGGTCACGCTGGCTCACCCCACCGCCTATGCGCGACTCGCACGGTGGGAGATGATCCACGGGCGCTACGCGCGGTGGTTCTGGGCCGGCGTGATTCTGGTGGCCGTGGGAACAGCGGCGCCGTGGATCGGGCTCGGTGCCGTGCCCCTGGCGCTCGCCGGCCTGTTCGCCTACGAGCACGCGTACGTGCAGGCGGGGCAGGCGGTGGCGCTTGCGTGAGTAAGACGGCGGCATGAGTGGCAGAGGCGGCAGAAGGGGAGAAAGGGCAGAACGGCATGACGGCAGGAAGGCATGAGTGACGAAGTGAAGCAAGACCGGCGGTCCTACCCCGGGCCCAGTGGTGCGGGACTATCGGCGTTTCCGCCCCAGGAGCGCTGGGACGATTGGGTGGAGCTGGATCCCGCCGCCTGGCCGCGGCGCGTGGAGCGACGTTACGCGCTCGTGCCCACGACTTGCTTCAACTGCGAATCGGCATGTGGGCTCCTGGCCTACGTGGACAAGGAAACCGGCGAGGTTCGCAAGCTGGAGGGCAACCCCGAGCACCCCGGTTCGCGCGGGCGGAACTGCGCCAAAGGGCCCGCCACGCTGAACCAGATCACGGACCCCGATCGCATCCTCCATCCGCTCAAACGGGTGGGGAAGCGAGGCGAGGGGGAGTGGGAGCGGGTGAGCTGGGACGAGGTGCTGGACGATCTCGCCGGCCGCATTCGTCGCGCGATCACGGAAGGTCGCGGCAACGAAGTCATGTACCACGTGGGCCGGCCGGGCGAAGACGGATTCACCGAGCGCATTCTCGCGGCGTGGGGGATCGACGGGCACAACTCGCACACCAACGTGTGCTCATCCAACGCGCGGGCGGGCTACCACTTCTGGATGGGCTTCGATCGGCCGAGTCCCGACCACGCGAACGCGAAAGTCATCCTCCTCGTCTCCTCGCATCTCGAAACCGGGCACTATTTCAACCCGCACGCCCAGCGGGTGATGGAGGGCAAGCAGAACGGGGCGAAGCTCATCGTGTTCGACACGCGCCTGTCGAACACGGCGACGCACGCCGACCACTGGCTCGCGCCCTACCCCGGCTCGGAGCCGGCGATCTTCCTGGCCATCGCGAATTACATCATCCAGAACGATCTCTACGACCGCGAGTTCATGCGGCGCTGGTGGAACTGGGAGGAGTACCTCGCCGCGGAGCATGCCTCGACGGAGCGGTCCTTCGCGAGCTTCGAGCGGATCCTCAAGGGTATCTACCGGGAATTCACGTTCGACTTCGCAGCCCGCGAGTCGGGGATCGAGGCGAAGCGGCTCGAGGAGGTGGCTCGTGCCGTGGCGTCGGCGGGCTCGCGGCTCGCGTCGCACAACTGGCGCAGCGCGGGCGCCGGTAACGAAGGCGGCTGGCAGGTGGCGCGCACGCTGTTTCTGCTGAACGCGCTACTCGGCGCCGTGGCGACGCCGGGCGGAACGTATCCCAACGGCTGGAACAAGTTCGTCCCGCGCCCAATCTACGTCCCGCCGCATCCGAAGACCTGGAACGAGCTCACCTGGCCCCAGGAATACCCCCTCGCGCTGCACGAGCTCTCCTTCCTGCTGCCGCACTTTCTCAAAGAAGGCCGCGGCAAGCTCGACGTGTACTTCACACGCGTGTATAACCCGGTCTGGACCAACCCCGATGGGTTCTCCTGGATCGAGGTGCTGACCGACGAATCGCTCGTCGGCCTTCACGTCGCGTTGACCCCAACCTGGAGCGAAACGGCCTACTTCGCGGACTATGTCCTGCCCATGGGCCATGGCTCCGAGCGGCACGACCTCCACTCCTACGAGACGCACGACGCGCAGTGGATCGGGTTCCGGCAACCCGTGCAGCGCGCCGCCGCCGAGCGGCTGGGCAGTTCCGTTGCGGACACTCGGGCCACGAATCCGGGTGACGTCTGGGAAGAGAACGAGTTCTGGATGGAGCTCACCTGGCGCATCGACCCGGACGGCTCCCTGGGTATCCGCCAGTACGTTGAATCCAAACGCGCTCCCGGGCGCAGGCTGCCGGTGGACGAATACTACGCGCACATCTTCGAGCATTCGGTGCCGGGCCTGTCAGAGAAGGCCTCTGATCTCGGGATTTCGCCGCTCGATTACATGCGCCGCCATGGCGCCTTCGAGATCTCGCGCACCGTCGGCGCCGTTCACGAAGAGGAGGTACCGGCGACGGAGCTGGAGGACATGCGCGAAGGCCCGTTCGGTCGCGTCTATACGAGGACGCCGCGGCCCGCCGGGCCCAACATCGTGCCGCAGCCCACACCGGAGGGCGATGCCGAGGGACGACGACCGGTCGGCGTGAGAGTGGACGGCAAGGTCCTGCGAGGATTCCCCACGCCGTGCGGCCGGCTCGAGTTCTACTCCTCGACGCTCGCGGCCTGGGGATGGAAGGAGAGCGCGATACCGTCGTACCCGCGAAGCCACGTGCACCACGCGCGCCTGCGCGACGGCGAGATGCCGTTGATCTCCACGTTCCGGCTCCCCGTGCACGTTCACACGCGGAGCGCCAATGCCAAGTGGCTGGACGAGATCGCGCACACCAATCCGCTGTGGATGCACACGACGGACGCGCAGCGACTCGGTGTGGACACCGGGGATCTCGTGCGCGTTGAGACGGAGATCGGCTACTTCGTGGTACGCGTCTGGGTCACCGAAGGGATTCGCCCGGGTGTAGTCGCGTGCAGCCACCACATGGGGCGGTGGAAGCTGGATCGCGACGGCCAGCGCCAGCTCATGGCGACCGTGTCACTCCGGCGGGATGGAACCAAGTGGCTGCTGCGTCGGCAGTCAGGTGTCGAGCCCTACGAGTCCTCCGATCCCGACACCGCACGCATCTGGTGGCGGGATGCGGGCGTCCACCAGAACTTGACCTTCCCCGTCCATCCGGATCCCGTGTCGGGGCAGCACTGCTGGCACCAGGCGGTGCGCGTCCGCCGCGCGGGCCCCGGTGACCGGCAGGGCGACGTCGTTGTGGATACGGCGAAGGCGCATGAAGCGTACAAGGAGTGGCTGGCTCGAGCCCGTCCCGCCCGACGCCATTCGCCGGACGGAACTCGCCGGCCTTACTGGCTCCTCCGGCCGCTCAAGCCGGCACGGGAGGCGTTCCGGCTGCCGGAGTAGGTTCCGAAGGACGAGCTCGGCAGTGGTGGCAGGGGCACAGAAAGGACGCCGGGCTTGTCGGCCCCTAAACCCTTCCCCTTGTCCCGCCTCTGCCGGTCCTGCCGCTGCCAGCGACCGTCCGGTTTTGGGACTGCCATTCCCGCATTCGGGCACCCCCCTTCCGGGGTCGTTGGGTTCCGTCTTGTAACTTCTGAATGGATAACGTCGTATGGGAGGGGCCACGTGGTACGGTGGTTGCCCCTTCCAGGGACGGGCATTCTATATCTATGGTGGACATTCCTCGCGAACCGCCCCGCAAAGGCCGCAAGCGGCTGATCTACGGGGGAGCGATCCTGGGCGGGGTCGCGCTGGTGACGATCGCGCTCGGACAGCTCGAGCCGGCGGCGCCGACCGTGGAGCGTGGCGCGGTGTGGTTCGACACGGTGCAACGCGGCCCGATGCTCCGGCAGGTGCGCGGGCCCGGAACGCTGGTGCCCGAGCAGGTACGGTGGGTGTCCGCCCTGACTCAGGGCAGAGTGGAGCGCATTCTGCTCGAACCCGGCGTGGAAGTCACCGAGCAGACTGTGCTGCTCGAGCTGTCCAATCCGGACCAGCAGCTCCGCGCACTGAACGCCGATCAGCAGCTTGCCGCGGCGGAGGCGCAGCTCGTGAACCTGCGTTCCACGCTCCAGTCGCAGATCCTGACGCAGGAGGGCACGGTCGCGCAGACACGCACCGACTTCCGCGAGGCTGAGCGCCAGGCCGCTGCTGCCGTGGACCTCGCCGCTAAAGGCCTGATCGCCGAGAACGAAGTGGCGCGGGCGCGGGACAACGTCGAAGCCTTGAAAAAGCGCCTGGAGATCGAGGAGCAGCGACTCGAATTGGGCCGCGCGTCGATGACCGAGCAGGTCCCCGTGCAGGAAGCGCAGGTGCAGCGGCTGAAAGAGGTCGTGCGGTTTGAGCAGTTCATGCTCGCTTCGATGCGCGTGCGCGCGGGCGCGCGGGGGGTGCTGCGTGATCTGCCGCTGGAAGAAGGGCAGTGGGTGACGCCGGGCACGCGGCTCGCCCGTGTGGTCCAGCCGGGGCGCCTCAAGGCGGAGCTCAGGATCCCGGAAACGCAGGTGCGGGACGTCGCGATCGGCCAGCCGGCGATGATCGACACACGCACCGACACCATCGTGGGGCGCGTGATTCGGATCGATCCGGCTGCGGAGAACGGGAGCGTGACGGTGGACGTGGCGCTCGACGGCCCGCTGCCGCGCGGCGCCCGCCCCGACCTCAGCGTGGACGGCACGATCGAAATCGAGCGGCTGGACGACGTACTCTTCGTAGGCCGGCCAGCCTACGGACAGGCCAACAGTGTCGTGGGGTTGTTCAAGGTGGATCCGGACGAGAACGGCGCGACCCGCGTGAGCGTGCGCCTGGGCAGGAGCTCGGTGAACGTGATCGAGATCGTCGAGGGGCTCGCGGAAGGCAACGTCGTCGTTCTCTCCGACATGTCGCGCTGGGATGCGGTTGATCGGGTGAGAATCAGATAGAACTGTTCACGCTTTTCCAATGGAGAGCCTCATATGACCGCGCAGAACGGTTCGCTCATCAAACTCGCCGGCGTTACCAAGGTCTTCTATACCGAGGACGTCGAGACCCACGCGCTGTCCGGCATCGAGCTGGAGATCCGGGAGGGGGATTACGTGGCGATCGCGGGACCGTCCGGATGCGGTAAGACCACGCTGCTGTCCATTCTCGGTCTGCTCGACACGCCCACTCGCGGCGAGTACTTCCTCGACAACCAGCCCGTGGCATCCCTCACGGCGACTCAGCGGGCCGGCGTCCGCAACCGCGAGATCGGTTTCATCTTTCAAGCGTTCAACCTGATCGGCGATCTCACGGTGTACGAGAACGTGGAGTTGCCGCTCACCTATCGGAAGATGCCGTCCGGGGAACGCAAGAAGCGGGTGATGGCGGCGCTGGAGAAGGTCGGCATGACGCATCGCGTGAAGCACTATCCGGCGCAGCTCTCCGGCGGCCAGCAGCAGCGGGTCGCGGTGGCGCGCGCGGTGGGAGGCGATCCCGCGATCCTGCTGGCCGACGAGCCGACGGGGAATCTCGACTCGGTGAACGGTAAGGCCGTCATGGATCTCTTGCGAGCGCTGCACCAAGAGGGGTCCACGATCTGCATGGTGACCCACGATCCGCGCTACGAAGAGTATGCGGCCCGCTCCGTCCACCTGTTCGACGGGAAAGTCGTGAGCGAGGAAGTGGGGAAGGCGGGCGCCGGACCCGCAACGTGATCCAGCTGCGCAACGTCGAAAAGTCCTATCCGGTCGGCAACGGCCGGACCTGGGTCCTGCGGCAGATCAACCTGGATGTGCCAGCCGGGGAATTCCTGACGATCATGGGGCCCTCGGGCTCAGGCAAGACCACACTGCTCAGCATCCTCGGCATGCTCGATGGCGCCTGGAGCGGCGAGTATCACTTCCTGGAACACGCGGTGCACGGGATCAAACCCAAGCAGCGGGCCGAGCTGAACAAGCGCTACATCGGCTTCGTGTTCCAGCAGTATCACCTGCTGGACGATCTGACCGTGGCCGAGAACCTCGACCTGCCGCTGTCCTACCGCGACATCAAGAAGAGCGAACGGCAATCCATGGTGGCCGACGTCCTGGACCGGTTCCAGATCGTGGCGAAGAAGGACCTGTTCCCGAGCCAGCTCTCCGGCGGCCAGCAGCAGCTGGTGGCGGTGGCGCGCGCCGTGATCGGCAGGCCGCAGGTGATCCTCGCAGATGAGCCGACCGGCAGCCTGCACCACACGCACGGCAAGATGATCATGGACCTGTTGCAGAAGCTGAACGGTGAGGGCACGACAATCATCCAGGTGACCCACAATCCCGAGTGGGCGGCACTGGGGCACCGGATCATCAATCTCTTCGATGGGTGGATTACCTCGTCGTAAAGCGGTGTGAGGTGCCAGGTGGCGGGTGCCGGGGCTCGAGCTCTGATGCCTGATAGCTGACACCTGACACCGCATCGCCAGGCGAGAAGGGGGCGACGTGCTGTCGGATCTGCGACATGCGCTGAGGAGCCTGCGGAGCAATCCCGGCTTCACGCTGGTGGTGGTCGTGACCCTCGCGCTCGGCATCGGCGGAAACGGGGCGGTGTTCAGCCTGATCAACGGGCTGCTCCTCCGGCCGCCGGCGGGCGTCGCTGAGCCTGAGCGGCTGGTCAACATCTACACGAGCGACTTCAGCAGCGGCGATTTCGGGACGTCGTCCTACCCCGACTATGAGGCCATGGCAGTCGAGCTGTCCGCCTTCGAGGCGGTGGCCGCTCATGACGTCCGCCTGTTGAGCGTGAGCACCGGCGAGCAGGGGGAGATGCTGGCGGGTGAACTGGTCACGCCCAACTACTTCGCCACGCTGGGAATGGCGCCGGCCGCCGGGCGGCTGATCGGCGCTGAAGACGCTCCCGCGCCGGGCGGTGAGGCGGTGGCGGTCATCAGCCACCGGTTGTGGGCGACGCGCTTCGGGTCCGACCCGGCGGTGACCGGCCGTGGGCTCCGGATTAACGGGCGTGAGTTCATGGTCATCGGCGTGGCGCCGGCGGGCTTCAACGGGATGATGCGGCCCATCGCAAGCGACGTGTGGCTTCCGATTACCGTCGAGCCCCTGATCTCCCCCGGCTCGGACGACCTGACCAGCATGCGGAGCCGCTCGCTCATGGTGCTGGGGCGGCTGAGGCCAGGCGCCTCGCTGGCGGCGACGCAGGACCAGCTCGCTGCATTGGCGCGTCGGCGGTTCGAGCAATTTCGCGATTCCTGGGTGACGGTGCGTGGCGAAGGCAGGCGGCTCACGGCGGTTCCCGAGCCGGAGTCGCGCCTGCCGCCGCAAATTGGCGGTGCGGCCGTCGGGTTTGCCGCCATGCTGATGGCTGTCGTGGTGCTGGTGTTGCTGATCGCCTGCGCCAACATCGCGAACCTGATGCTCGCCCGCGCGGCGCGGCGGCGTCGTGAGGTCGCCGTTCGGTTGTCACTCGGCGCCTCGCGCGGGCGGTTGGTGCGCGGACTCCTAACCGAGAGTCTCGTGCTTGCTGCGGCCGGCGCCGGGGCCGGCGTGCTGGTCGCCCGCTGGCTGACGGACGCCATCCTGCGATTCCGCCCTCCGGTGGCGGCGCCCATCCAGCTGGAGGCGCCGCTCGACTGGCGCGTGGTGGCGTTCCTCGCGGGGCTGGCGGTCGTCGCCGCGCTCGCGTTCGGCTTGTTGCCAGCGCTTCAGGCGTCGCGCCCCAGCGTGGTCCCTGGGCTCAAGGGCGAGCTTGCCGCCGGACGAACCGGACGGCGCTTTGGGCCTCGGGGTCTTCTGGTGATCGGCCAGTTGGCGGTGTCACTACTGCTCCTGGTGGGGGCCGGTCTGTTTCTGCGGAGCCTCTCCCGCGCCCAGGCCGTGAATCCCGGGTTCGATGCCGGCAACGTCGTCGTTGCCACGCTGGACTTGGGATCGAATGGATACGACGAGGCGCGAGGGGCGGTGTTCTACCGGGCTCTCTTGGAGCGCTTGCGGGCCATTCCGGGCGCCCAAGGGGTGACGCTTGCCAGCGCGGTTCCGCTGGTCGACTGCTGCGGCCGCCGGGGCACCAGGATCGAGGGGTACACCGCCCGCGAGGGCGAAAGCACCGAGATCAACTGGAACGTGGTGGCGCCGGATTACTTCCGAACGATGCGCGTGCAGGTACGGCAGGGCCGGGCCCTCGATGAGCGAGACCGTGCGGGCGCCCCCCTCGCGGTCATGGTCAATGAGGTGTTTGCCCGGCGGTACTGGCCCGGGCAGGATCCCCTGGGCAAGCGCGTGAGCATCACCGGGCCGGACGGGCCGTATCGCGAGGTCGTGGGGATCGTGCAGGACGGCAAGTACCGCTCGCTGGGCGAGGAGCCGCTGCCGTTCCTGTTCGTGCCCTTGTTGCAGAACTACCGCTCGAGCATGACCATGCACGTCCGTGCCGCAACCGATCCCGCGGGGGTCCTGCGGGCGGTGCGCTCCGCCGTTGGTGAATTGGACCCGAATCTGCCGCTGTACAATCACACCATCCTGACGGAGGCGCTGGCCGTGGCGGTGCTCCCGCAGCGGATTGCCGCTATGCTGCTCGCGGCGTTCGGCGGGCTGGGTGTGGCCCTGGCGGTACTGGGGTTGTACGGGCTCACAGCGTACGGTGTGGCGCAGCGCACACGGGAATTCGGCATTCGCACCGCGCTGGGCGCCGAGCCGCGCGACATCGCGGTCATGGTGGTGCGCGAGGGAGTGGCGCTGGCCGGCGTGGGACTGGGCGTGGGCTTCCTGCTGGCGGGCGCCGTCACCCGTCTGGCGACACGGTTCCTTTTCGGGGTGAGCGCGCTCGATCCGGCCACGTTCGTCACCGTCGGCGTGGTGCTACTCGGCGCCACGGCTGTGGCGAGTTACATCCCGGCCCGACGGGCTACACGAGTGGATCCCGTGGTTGCGCTGCGGTATGAGTGAAAGGCCTCTCTTCTGCGGCCTATCACACTTGAGATCCAGATTGGAATCTCAAGTCTTAAGCTTCCCCCCGGCCCTACCGCTCGCCGCCGGCCCCGCTCCGCCTTGCCTCTGACTTGACCCACGCGTCCTCAGGCCTCAGTCAGGGTTCCTCAAGCCTAAGGACGCCGGTCTCCACCTCGAGGCGAAGGCGATGTAGCCGAGTGGAACCTCCCACCGACGTGCCCCGCGCGCGTCGGCTGGGATCCATGGCAACCGCTTGCGCGGAGATGCCCTCCGTCACTCTGAACGCAACGCGACCATCGGATCAACCGCCGCCGCACGGCGTGCGGGCAGGTAGCTCGCCATTGCGACGACGGCAAGGAGGAGGCCAGCCACCGCCGAGAGCACCAGCGGATCGGTGGGCTCCACTTCGTACAGGAAGCTCCGGAAGAGCCGGTTTGTCAAAAAGGAGCCCATGCCGCCCAGGGCGGTCCCCACGAGAGCTATGCTCGTTCCTTCCCCCACCATCAGCAACACGACATCACGTCCCTCAGCCCCCAGGGCCATGCGCACGCCAAGTTCCCGCGTGCGCTGTGCCACCGCGTAGCTGACCGACGCGAAGATGCCCGCCGCCGCAAGGACTAACGCGCAACCGGCAAAGACGTTCAGCAACAGCCCGTAGAAACGACGGCGGGCGAGGACGTCAGCCATCATCTCACTCATGCTTGCCACACGATCGGCCGCCACCGTCGGGTCCACCCGCTGGATTGCTTCACGCAAGGATCTCTTGGGATCAGGCATTCCAGGGGTCGTGCGAATGAGAACCGTGAGCATGCCGACGGGTCGGCTAACGAGGGGGTAGTAAACGATGCCGAACGGGGCTTCCTCAACGAACAGGCGAATGTCTCCGGTCACGGCGACCACCCTGCCGGTCCACTCTCCGCGGAACAGCGTGGTTTCCTTCCCCACCGGGTCTTGCCCCGGGAAGTACTTCCGGGCCGTTGACTCGCTCAGAACCACAGCATGCATGTCGTTCAGCGCGAGGACTCCCCGGTCGTCACCCTGACGCACAGGGATGCGCAAGACGCGAAAGTACTCCGACGTCACGCCGACCCCGTCGCCGTATCGCCCGCCCCAGATTGGCATTGCGCTTCCGAGCGCCGCGGCGACCACGCCGGGTACCGCATGCAACTCGTCGAGCGCTCGCTGAATGAATTGCACCCGTTGCTCCGGCGTCTGATACCGCGATTCAGGAAGCTTGACAACCGCAGTAACGACGTCTGAAGGGTCATAGCCCGCGTCAACGTTCACCAGTCGAGCGAAGCTTTTGGCCATGATGCCGGCCCCGGCCAGGAGCACGCTCGTGAGGACAACCTGCAACACTAGCGAGAACCTGGTTCCTCTGCCGGCCGGGACCCGCCGCACGGAGTCGAAGCCGCTGGCCAGTTTCAACGCATCCGCCACGCGTTCGTGGTTGACCACGAGCGCCGGATCGAGGCCGCATAAGGCGGCTGCGATCAACGACACGCAGAGGGCCGCGGCGAGCACGCGCTGGTCGACGCCAACCGTGGCGACGCTCGGCAGCAGCTCGACGCCAGCCAGCCTCACCATGGGCGGTATCGACCACCACGTCACGAGGACTCCGAGTACACCGCCGGCGAACGCGACTATTGCGGATTCCACAAGCAGTTGGCGAGTCAATCCCGGGCGACTCGCGCCCAGTGCGAGGCGCACCGCCAATTCCGGCCCGCGGGCCAGCGTCCTCGACGCCAGGAGACTTCCGACGTTCGCGCAGGCCACGAGGAGAACAAGAGCGACAGCGCCGAGCATCAAGAACAGTTGTCTTTGGACGTCCCCCAGATAGGCCTGACGGAGGGGCATGACGATGGGCAGTAACCGCTCCCTGCCGGCGCCTGGATCGGACGCCCATACCTGGCGAGAAATGCCGTCGAGTCTCGCCTGCGCTTGTTCGGCCGTGACACCGGACCGAAGTCTGCCCACAACGTACCACCCACGGGAGGCATGCACCGGACCGCTTCGACCGGGCACCCAAGGAGCCGCCGCGGGATCCGACAGCAACGGACCCAGTGGCAACCAAACGTCGGGGTCCAATCGGCCGTGGAGCCCGAACCGGAAGTGCGGAGACGTGACGCCCACCACAGTGTATGCAGTCGTGTCGAGCGTGATGGTCCGCCCGAGCACACGGGAGTCGCTGCCGAATCGCGAGACCCAGAACCGGTGGCTCAAGACGGCAACCGCCGGCGATCCCGGCCGATCCTCTGCCGACGTGAACAGCCGGCCCAGGGCCGGCACGCCCCCGAGTAACGGGAAAAAGTTGGCCGTGACCGTGAACGCGTTGACGCGCTCCGCCGGGCCGATTCCAGTCAGCACCAGATCCTCGAATGTCAGTGCTGCCAGGTCTTCGAAGACTGCGGAGTCAAGACGCCACGCCTGGTACAGGGTCAGACGAGAGGTCTGCCCGAATCGAGCCGTGGGGCGCAGGTGCTCCTGCTCTGACGAGACGTCGACCAGACGATCCGCCTCCGGATAAGGCAGTGAGCGGAGCAGGACGGCCTGGACGATGCTGAACACGGACGTGGTGGCACCGATTCCCAGCCCGAGCACCAGGACGGCGAGCACGGTGAAGCCGGGAGAAGCCCGCAGACGGCGGAGCGCGTGTCGAAACTCGTTCAGAAGCAAATCCATCCCACTCACAACAATGCGGCTCCCCTGCCACTGACGGAAGCCGCATGTACCATCAGCCCTGGACCACGACAGCTTTCGCTGGACAGCCGGAGCAGCTCACCGGCGGACGGGCATGCCGTAGCTGTGCCTCCGTCCCCGGCCTCCACTTGCTACCTTGGCCTCCATGGTGGGCACGCTCGATCGCCGCGCGTTTCTCGGAGCCGCCGCCGCCGCCGTCGCTGGGCTCGGCGAGCGGCGCCCGCAGGAGCCCCTGTTCCGCATTTCCCTGGCCGAGTGGTCCCTTCACCGCACGCTCCAGGCCGGCCGGCTCGACCACCTCGACTTTCCCGGCGTCGCGCGAAACGATTACCAGCTCGAGGCGGTCGAGTACGTGAACACGTTCTTCAAGGACAAAGCCGAAGACGCGCGATACCTGCGCGACCTCAAGAGCCGCGCGGACGGTCACCGCGTCAAGAGCCTTCTCATCATGTGCGACGGCGAGGGAGCGCTGGGCGATCCGGACGCCGCGCTCCGCACGCGCGCCGTCGAGAACCACTTTCGCTGGGTAAGGGCCGCCGCGTTCCTCGGCTGCCACTCCATTCGCGTCAACGCGCAGTCGAGCGGAAGCCCCGAGGAGCAGCGGCGGCTGGCCGCGGACGGCCTGCGGCGGCTCACCGAGTTCGCGGCGCAGCACCAGATCAACGTGATCGTCGAGAATCACGGTGGACTGTCGTCCAACGGCGCCTGGCTCGCGGGTGTCATCTCGGACGTGGGCCACCCGCGGTGCGGCACGCTGCCGGATTTCGGCAACTTCCAGCTGGCGGAGAACGAGTGGTACGACCGCTATCGCGGCGTGGGCGAGCTGATGCCGTTCGCCAAGGCGGTGAGCGCCAAGTCGCACGACTTCGACGCGCTGGGCAACGAGACCCACACCGACTACGCGCGGATGCTCCGCATCGTGCTCGACGCGGGGTATCGCGGCTACGTCGGGATCGAGTACGAAGGCGACGCGCTGCCGGAGGCCGAAGGGATCCGCGCCACGAAAGCGCTGCTCGATCGCGTGCGAACGGACCTGGCCCGATACTACTAGGGTGTCGCGTGCCATGTGCCGGGTGTAAGCGGCGGACACCCCTGACACTGTTCTAGCTGTCCGCCCGGTTGTGGGACCGGCATGTCCCACATCCGAACGCGCCGCACTGTCACGCCCGCCTCGCCTGTGCCGTTTCTGATTTCCCTGTAACGACTTAGCACGTGCTCACACGCGGTACGCCGGTTGCGATGGCCGTATGAATGAGTGTCTGGCGGCCCTCTAACGCCCGCACCCGGTACCCTCTCACGAAGCGAAAGGACACTGATGTGCTAGCCGATCTCCGCTACGCCCTGCGCAGCTTGCGGAAGTACCCGGCCTTTGCCGCGATCGCTGTGCTCACCCTCGCGCTGGGCATCGGCGCCAACACGGCGATCTTCAGCGTGATCAACGCCGTGCTGCTGCGCCCGCTGCCGTATCCCGAGCCGGAGCGCCTGGTGGAGCTGTTCACCAAAGGGAGGGAGCCGGATTCCCGCTTCTCGCTGTCCTATCCCGACATGCTGGAGCTGCGGCAGCTGACGCGAGCGTTCTCCGGCGTCGCCCCCCACACCACCCAGCGCTACAACTTCACCACGGGCGGGGAGCCGCGCGAAGTCCGCGCGGCGCTCGCGGGGGATGATCTGTTCCGCGTGCTGCGCGCCGAGGCGCTCGTAGGACGCACTTTCGCGCCAGGCGAGCTGCGCGAGCCGGTCGTGATTCTCGGCTACCCGCTCTGGAGCAGTGAGTTCGGCAGCGACCGGGGCGTGATCGGCCGCTCTGTCTCGTTGGACGGGCGTCCGTTCACGGTCGTGGGCGTGATGCCTCGCGGGTTCCATTTCCCCGACGAGGAGACCCAGCTCTGGGTGCCGGTGGGCGAGTGGTTCCGCACCAACCCGGCGGCCGAGACCGATCGGCGCATGTACTTCTTCAACACCGTGGCGCGGCTGGCTCCAGGGGCGACCATGGAGCAAGTCACGGCGGACGTCGCCGTGGTCAGCCAGCGGGTCAATGCCATGGAGCGCGATCGGAGCGAGCAACGCCTGGAAATCAGCATCGGCCGTCGAGGGCCGGGGGGAGGGCCCCAGACCGGGCTGATTCCGGCGACGGAGTTTCTGGTCGTGCCCCTCTTGGCAGAGGTGCTCGAAGGCGGCGTGTCCGCGCGGACACTGTGGGTGCTGTTCGGCGCCGTGAGCCTCGTCCTGCTCATTGCCTGTGCGAACGCGGCTGCCTTGCTGGTGGCCCGCGGCACGGGGCGACGCAAAGAGATCGCCGTACGGCAGGCCATCGGCGCGGGACGCTGGCGGATCGTGCGGCAGGTTCTCACCGAGAGCGTCGCGTTGGCGCTCGCAGGCGGAGTCTTCGGCGTTCTGCTCGCCTACTGGGGTGTGGATGGATTGCTCGCGCTGTGGCCTGACGTGCTGCCACGCGCCCAGGAGGTCGGCATGGACGTCCGCGTGCTCGCGTTCGCGGTCGGGCTCTCGGTGCTCACCGGCCTCGGATTCGGCCTGGTCCCGGCGTTTCGTGCCTCAGTCTTCGGCGTGGAGCAGACGCTGCGCGACGAGTCGGGGGCGAGCACGGGAAGTCGCGAGCGCCGTCGCATCAACGGGGTCCTCGTCACGGGCGAAGTCGCGGTGGCGCTCGTCCTGCTCGTGGGCTCCGGGCTGCTCATCAAGAGCTTCATCCGTTTGACTTCCATCGACCCCGGATACGATACGCGTGAGGTCCTGGCGGCGCGCATTCGTCTGACGCCGTCGCGGTACGCGGCGTTTCCGCAGCAGGCCGAGTTCTTCCAGCGCGTGACGGACGCCCTGGCCGAGCATCCGGGCGTGGCGAGCGTGAGTCTGTCCCGCACGCTGCCGCTGACTGGTGGCGTACAGATCCTGGCGTTCGACCCCCGGGAGGTCCGGCCCGACTATCCCGAGCCATTTCTGGCCGCACGGCTGAGCGTCGTGGCGCCAGGGTATTTCGCCACCACGGGTATCGCGCTTCGTCTGGGCCGTGACTTCACCGCCGCCGATCGGGCCGGCGCGCCGAACGTGGCGGTGATCAACACGGAGCTGGCGGACCTGTTGTGGCCCGGGCAAGACCCGTTGGGGCGGACGATCCCGGTCGGGTTCCCCGGTGGCGGCGGCCCCACGATGCTGAGCGTGATCGGCGTAATCGGGGACGTTCGTTACGCCTCACTCGACGCGCCCGTCATGCCCGAGCTCTATCTCCCGTACACGCAGGCGAGGGGCGGCGTCCCGCAGATGTGGGTGGCGCTGCGTGCCCGGGGGTCGCCGCTCCAGCTGGCGGGCGCGGTGCGCGACGCCGTGCGGCAGATCGATCCCGAGCAGCCTACGGCTGAGATCGTGAGCCTCGCGCAGATGGTGTCCCGCTCCACGGCGGCGCGGCGCTTCAACATGACGCTGCTCACCGGATTCGCTGGCCTGGCCCTGGTGCTGGCGTTGGTGGGGATCTACGGCCTCACGACCTACACCGTGACGCAACGCACCCGGGAAATGGGATTGCGCCTGGCGATCGGAGCGGGGCCGCGCGATCTGGTTCGCCTGCTGGTGACCGAGAACTCCTGGCTCGTTCTGATCGGCGTCGCGGCCGGCCTCGCGGGGGCGTTCGCCGCGACGCGGGTGCTCCGGTCCATGTTGTACGAAACGTCCACGGCGGACGCGACCGCGTTTGGCGGTGCGGCGGTGCTGCTCGCGCTGGTGGCACTGGCGGCAACGTACCTGCCGGCCCGTCGGGCGGCGAAAGTGGATCCAATGGTGGCGTTGCGATATGAATGACTTCCGCTTCGCCTTCCGTTCCCTCGGGAAGTCTCCCGGGTTCACCGCCGCGGCTGTCCTCACGCTCGCGCTCGGCATCGGCGCGAACACCGCGATCTTCAGTGTGTTCGATCGCGCCCTACTGCGAACGCTCCCCGTGCCGGAACCGGACCAGCTCGTCCGCGTGGTGACGGAGCGCGGCGCCGGCAACATCAATCACAACCTCGGCTACCGCACGTACACCGTGCTCCGCGATGACAGCCCGGTGTTCGCGGGCGTCGCGGCCCACGTCGCGCAGCCGCTGGCCCTGCGGACGGAAGCGGGTGTGGAACGCATCGAGGGCGCCGCCGTCTCGAGCGGGTTCTTCCAGACCCTCGGCGTTGAGCCGGCGATGGGCCGGTGGTTCGTTCCCGAAGAAGAGATCGTCGGCACGCCGGTGCCCGTGATCGTGCTGAGTCACGGCCTGTGGCGTCGCCGATTTGGTCTCGACCCCGCGATCGTCGGCTCGCAAATCATGTTGAACGAGCGTCAGTTCACGGTCATCGGCGTGGCGCCGCGGTCGTTCACAGGCCTGGTGCTCGGCGGCGTCCAGGAAGCCTGGATTCCCGTGACCATGGTGCCCGAACTGGGCGGCGACGTTCAGTGGTTCACGTCGCCGCGCGTGAGCTGGCTCGACGTCGTGGCACGGATGCGTCCGGGGCTCACCGCGGCACAGGCCGAGAGCGCGCTCGCAGGGCTCGACCGTCAGCTGGTAGACGACGGGCTGGGGGTCCAGGGCGAGCGCACGCGGCTGCTGGATGGTTCGCAGGGGCTGACGTTTCGCGTGTCGGGCGTCACGCGCCCGCTGCGCCTGCTGCTCGGCGTCGTCGGCGCCTTGTTGCTGGTCGCCGCGGCGAACATCGCGAACCTGCTCCTGGCGAGGGCGACCACAAGGCGTCGTGAGGTCGCGATCCGTCTGGCGCTGGGCGCGTCACGCGGCCGCCTGGTCGGCCAGCTCCTCGCCGAGAGTCTCGTGCTGGCCGTGCTCGGAGGAGCGCTCGGCCTCGTGGTGGCGGCGTGGACGTCGGACGTGCTCCTGGCCTTCCGTCCACCCGGGGAACCGGCGCTACAGCTCGGCGCCGACCTCGACGTCCGGGTCCTGGTGTTCGCGGCGCTGCTTTCGATCGGCACGGGCGTCCTCTTCGGGCTCGTCCCGGCGCTGCGCGCCTCGCGGTCCGACGTCGTGCCGGCGCTGAAAGAAGAGCCGGGCGGCACGGGCACGCGGGACCGCCGGTTCGGGATGCGCGAGGGGCTCGTGGTGGTTCAGGTCGCGGCTTCGCTCGTGCTTCTCACGGGCGCAGGGTTGTTCCTGCGGAGTCTCGGGAACCTCCAGGGCATCGATCCCGGCTTCGTGTCCGAAGGAGTGATCCTCGCGTCGCTCGACCTCGATCCGCGCGGCTATGACGCCGAGCGGACAGTGCAGTTCTATGAGCATCTGCTCGATCGCCTCCAGGCTGCACCGGGCGTCGAAGCCGTGAGCCTCACGCAGACCGTCACGCCCAACCCCGGTGGATCCCGCTGGGATGGCGTGTTTCTGGACGGGTACACGGCGGCGGAAGTGGTCGGGTTCGACGCGAACGACGTGGCACCCGGCTACTTCGAGGCGTTGCGGATCCCGTTGCTGCGAGGCCGGGCGTTCGACCGGACGGATCGCCGTGGCGCCCCGCGCGTGGCGGTCATCAACCAGACCATGGCCGAGCGCTATTGGCCGGGACAGGACCCGGTGGGTCGGCGGATCCGGCTGGATACCACGGCGAGCACGCCGGTGTTCGAGATCGTGGGCGTCGCGGCCGATGGGAAGTACCGCGATCTGCGCGAAGCGCCGGCGAATAACGTGTACTACGCCGCACTGCAATCGTTCCGACCGCAAATGACGCTGGTCGTGCGCGGGCCGGCTCCTCCGGCGGACCTGATCGCGTCAGCGCGCACGGCGGTGGGGGAGATCGATCCGGGACTGCCGCTCTTCGACGTCACGACCCTGGATGAGCATCTCAGGTCTGTCACTTCCCCGGAACGCATGCTGGCATCGCTGGTCTCAGCATTCGGACTGCTGGCGCTCCTGCTTGCGTCGGTCGGTGTGTACGGCGTGGTGGCGTTCGTGATCGGACGGCAGACCCGCGAGATCGGCTTGCGGGTGGCACTCGGCGCCCGACCGCACGAGGTGGTGCTCCTGTTTCTCCGGCGCGGCGGTCGGTTGATCGGCGCCGGAGGATTGATCGGCATCGCGGCAGCGCTCGCCCTCGCCCCCCGGGCATCCGGACTGTTGTACGGCGTGGGGCCGCGAGAACCGCTCGTGCTTCTGGGTGCGGCCGGGGTGTTGGCCGGTGTGGCGTTGATTGCCACTTACTTGCCGGCCCGACGCGCCGCCCGGGTGGATCCGATGGTGGCGCTGAGATACGAATAAGCGGGAAAAAGCGAAAGGCGTGAGGCGTAAGGGGTGAGGCGTTGCCCCCTTACCCCTTACCGCTCGCGCCTCTTTCACGGTGGCCGACGCTCCAACCCACGGAGCCGAAGCCGCGCGACGACGTCAGTGGAGTCGCGCCGCAACGCCGTGCGATAGGCCTCGAGCGCCGCGACCGTGTCACGCCGCGCGAGGTACACGTCGCCGATGTTGTTCATGGTGTTGGCCGACGTGGGGAACTGCTCATCGTTGAGTCGCAGCACGGCAAGCGCCTCGTCGAGCCGGCCGTCCCGCGCGAGGTCGAGGGCGGTCCCGACCAGCGACGGCTCGCCGAAATCGTAGGACGCGCGTCCGTAGTAGCGTTCCCTCAGGGCGCGGTACGCCTGGCGCGCGGAATCCGGGCCACCCGCCGCGAGTGCTTCCGCGATCAACTGGCCCAGCGGCGCCGGGCGCGCCACGCCGCGGTGACAAGTCTCGCACGTGACCGCGACGTTGGGCGTCGGACGCTCGGGGATCTCCGCGAGCGTGCGCTGATTGATGTCCTGCACCATCTGGATCATCAGCCGCGCCGTGCGCTTGGTGCGTTTGTCGTCCGTCACGAAGTCGAAGGTCTCCAGGGGGCGGCCCTCCTCGCCGACGTGGCAATGCTGGCAGCGCACGCCCAGGGCGCTCGCGAAGCCGCGCATGATGCCCACGATCTCGCGCGGCGTCGTGGTAGCCGGGAGCACCTTGAGGTTGCGGAGGGAGTCAGGGGGAAAACGGTTTTGGGCGACAGCGGGCGCGGCCAGCCCGGCGAGGAGCGTCAGTACCTTCCCGCATCCCAAGGCGCAGCGTCGCGGCCAGATCATTGGCCCTCCGGTGATGTCCAAGGTGTCGCGGCGGGCCGCACGGCGTGTCTCAGCATGGCGTCATTCATCGCCTGCCTCGGCGTGGGAGAGGGCACCAAACGGGTCGCGGGTATCGCAAGCCCGGTGCCACGCGCCACCGGCTGAGCAAGATGCCGATCGGCGATTGGTTTATCGCGCGTGCCGCCGCCCGTCCGAGAACGGGACGACGTTTCGGACGTGGACGATCGTATCCCCCGACCGAACGCGGTCCAAACGCACGATGCGCCGGCAGGGGCCGGGTCAATATGTTACCCCGCGACAACGCCGGGGTCCCTCCATGAACGAGTCACGGACACTCGCACGACTGGATCACGTCGTGCGCGCGGCGCGGGCGCAGGGCGCGCTCGACTTGCTGGCCGACGAAGTTGAGCAGCGGCTCCTGGCCGACGCGAGCCTGCGGCTGGCGTGGGCAACGGTACCGTTGCACACGTATGCCTCGTTGCCTGACGACATTGCCTCCAGTTGGATCTTCGTGTTGTGGGCGAACAGTACATCGGGCGCGGAACGACATCCCAACAGCATCCAGCGCGTGATGTCGCTCCGCGGCTCTGCCGACATGCAGTTGTGGCGGGCCGGGCGGTGGGAATCGAACATCCTGGTGGATGATTCCTCGCCGATCGGAGACCGCTGGCTCTCGATCCCGCGGAACGTCTGGCACAAGCCGGTGATGGGGGAGTCCAGGTGGGTCGTGGTGTCATTCCACACCGCCGGCGAGGACACACTCATCGCGGAACTGGCAGCCGATGACGAGCACCCCAATGCCGGATCGCGGGCCCCTCCAGGTGTATCGCGGACGGTCCGCGCGGTAATCTCGACTCACTTCGGCCCTCGCTTTCAGAGGCCCCGAGGCAACCAGAATCGAGTTCCGGCCCGCTCCTGGGACCGCTCAATCCCACATTCGAACGCCACGGACCGTTCCATCGTTAGCGGTCGATTCAATTGGTTGCTGCGAATGCGCAGCACCTGCTGGGATCGAAATAGTCGTGGGCGACCGTGGCCTAGTTGCTAGCGAGTCGCCCCGAGGTGGGGCGCCAAGCGTTAGGCCGCTTGTCCTGCCCGGCAACCCGCGGTTATACTGCGGTATGAAGACTGCAATCTCCCTCCCTGACCGGTTGTACCGCTCAGGCGATCGCCTGGCCAAGCGCCTCGGCGTGAGCCGAAGCGAACTCTACGCCCGCGCGCTGGCCGAGTTCCTGGCCAAGCACCAGAGCGACCAGATCACGCAGCGGTTGAACGCCGTCTACGCGGCTGAGGACAGCCAGCTCGACCCTGCTTTCTCGAAGGCGCAACTCGAGGCCCTGCCACGTGAGTCCTGGTAACGGACGTGGACCTCGGGCGGGGTGACATTTGGTGGGCAGACCTGCCGCAGCCAGAAGGGTCGGCGCCCGGGTATCGACGACCGGTCCTGGTCGTGCAAAGCGATGCGTTCAATCGAAGCCGCCTTGCCACGGTCACGGTGGTGGCCCTGACGGCCAACCTGCGGCTCGTGGACGCACCCGGGAATGTTCTCGTTTCCACGCGCCTGTCGGGTCTGCCGCGCGACTCGGTGGCGAACGTCTCTCAGGTGCTCACCATTGACCGCAGCCGCCTCACCCAGCGCGTGCGACGACTTCCGTCTCGTGTGGTCGCTCAGGTGGATGATGGCTTGCGTCTCGCGCTCGACCTCTAAGCGTTGAAGTCGTGAGGCCTGTCCAAAGAGCAAAGTGCTGCAAACCGTCGCCAAGGATGACGTTCTCGCGACCTTACGCGTGTTCACCCTGGCCGGCGTGGAGTCTCGCGACATCCCTCCTCGCGGCCCTCGCCCGCCCATGTCGCGACCTCTTGGTCGGTTGCGGTGGAGAGATCGGGAGGGGGGCTCACAATCGTTCACTACCGAGTGCTGGCGCAGGGCTTTCAGACTGCACCGAGGTTGCGGCGACGCGAAGCGGCGGAGTTTCTCGACCGCGCGCGGCGAAAGGGGTGCGGAGCCGGTCCTGGTGGAGCACCCGATCTGCGAGGAGGAGGCCCGGCGGCAAGTCGCGGGGCGTAGCGTTAAGGCGGCGGCAGCTTGCGGGTTTATCGCTTACCGCGGCAAGGCGAACGCCACGATCGCATCGCCCTGGCCGAATCGCCCTCCACCGCCGGCCGCGATCACGACAAATTGCTGCCCGCCCACGGAGTACGTCATGGGCGTGGCCTTGCCTCCGGCGGGGAGATCGGCGGTCCACAGCAACCGCCCGGTCTCGATGTCGAAGGCACGGAACTTTCGGTCCAGTGTCGCGCCAATGAACACCAATCCGCCTGCCGTCACGATCGGCCCGCCAAGGTTGGGCGAGCCCCACTCATCAGGGGCTGTGGCGTGTCCGTCGGGCGCCGGCATCGTGCCCAGAGGCACCTCCCAGACCTTCGCGCCGGTCCGCAGGTTCACCGCCACCAGCGCTCCCCAGGGCGGGGGCGTGCAGGGAAGCCCGCTGGGCGACGTGACGTAACCGCGGCGCATCACGAACGGCGTGCCTTCCATGTGGGTGTACTGGAGGCCCGTGCGTTCCTCCTCGCGGTCGGCTTCCTCTTCTGTGAGTGTGTCCGCCGACAGGAGTTGCACCATCGCGGCCATACGGTTCACCGGAACCACCGCGATCTGGCGGGTTGAATCGAATGCCAGCCCGCCCCAATGCGCACCGCCGATGTTGGAGGGGAGCACGAGCGTGCCCTCGAAACTCGGCGGCGTGAAGATGCCCTCGTTGCGCAGGGTGCTGAGCCTCTGCCGGCAGGCGTCTCGTTCCGCAGGAGTGGCACCCCACGCATCGTCGGGTCCAACGCGATGCGGACTGAGCGGCGCGATCCCCGCCGTGAACGGCTGCGTGGGCCACGCCTCCTCACCCGGCACGCTGCTCCGCGGTACCGCTCGTTCCTCTACGGGGAACAGCGGCCTCCCGGTCTCGCGGTGCAGCACGAATAGCATCCCGGTCTTGGTGGCCTGGAGCACCGCCGGCACGGGCTGTCCCTCCCGCGTGATGGTCACCAGCGCGGGCGGCGACGCGTTGTCGTAGTCCCACAAATCGTGATGCACCGTCTGGAAGTCCCACACCACGCGGCCAGTGGACGCCCGGAGCGCCACCACCGAGTTACCATAGCGATTCGCGCCCAGCCGCTTGCCGCCGTAGTAGTCCGGCGCCGGGCTCGAGGTGGGAGCGAACACCAGGTCCCGCGCCGGGTCGACCACCATCACCGACCACACGTTGGCGCTTCCGCTGGTGCGGGCGCTGCCATCCCGCCAGGTGGCGAACGCCGGGTCAGCCGAGTCTTGCGGAATGGGATCCCAGCTCCAGCGCTGTGCGCCGGTTTGCGCGTCAAATGCCCGCACCTCGCCGCTGGCAGGCGCGAGCCGGCTGTTGTCCGCGATGGCCGAGCCCACGATCACCAGGCCGTTCACCACCACTGGCGGGGAGGTGATCTCGTAGGCCGCTTCCTCGAAGGGCGGCACGCGCAGCCTGGTCTTGAGCCGCACGGTGCCCCCGTCCCCGAAGTCTCCGCAGGGGTGACCGTTCGCCGCGTCCAGCGCGATCAGGCGGCCGTCAATCGGCGCGACGAAGATCCGTTGCCGGCAGGGACTCCCAGGCGCTGCCGCCGGGTTGACCCACGCCGCGACGCCCCGGTTGGTGAAGTCGCCGTAGGTGACGTTGCGGTCAATCTGAGGATCGAACACCCAGCGCTCGGCGCCGGTGGCGGCATTAAGCGCGATGACCCGTCCCAGCGGGGTGCTGAAGTACATCACGCCGGCGATCACCAGGGGTGTGACTTCCAGCGACGTCTGATTCTTGGTGGCGAAGCGCTCGGCCAGCTCGCCGGTGTGATAGGTCCACGCCACGTGAAGCCGCGCGACGTTGGCGCGGGAGATTTCAGCCAGCGGCGAGAACCGCGTGCCGCCCGAGTCTCGGCCATAGGCCGGCCAGTCGGGGTCCGCAGGGGATTGCGCCACGCCGAGGGTAACCACGATCGCCAGGAACCATCTCATCGTCACGCTCCCGTCCGAGAATCGTGTCGCTGCTGCCTAAACGTCGCGCGTTCCAACAGGAGTCACCGTCTCACCGTCCCCGTCATAAAGGTCAGGTCCACTCGGTAGGTAAGCCGCACCCGGCCCGAGTAGTCTCCGGTCGTGCGCCAGCCCTCCGCACCGGCGGGTTCGAGGGCCAGAGCGCGTCCCCCCAGGTCAGTTGCCCGGAGGTCGTGGACGAAGGTAGCCCACTGGTTGGGAAGGTGGTCGATTCCCCCACCCGTCGCCACGACGAGACGCCGGTCGCGCCCCTCCACCTCGGCTTCCACCAGCACGCTCGGCGGAGATCCGGATAGAACGTGAAGGCGGTACTCGCCCGGCAGCTGCTGTCCGGCTTGCTGCGCGAGCCAGGGCAGCGTCGCACTGAGCATCGGCGGTGAGGAGGCCGCAAGGAGGCTCGCCATCCACCGCGCGCACCTCATCGGCGCCCCGGGCCGCGGAAGGTCGGCCGCGGCGCCGCGATATGGTGGTCCCCGACGTCGGCGCCGCCCAGGAACGCCGCGATCAGCCGTCGGACCTCGGACTGCTCGAAGGTGCTCTCGTGACCCGCGTGCTCGACGACGATATGGGCGCTCCGTGCAAAGCCCCAACGCACCGTCTCGGCCTGGTACGGCGGGGTCTGATAATCCAGGGTCCCGCTCACGAAGAGGGTCGGGATGTCGCTCCTGAGCCGGCTACGGTATTCCTCGTCCAGGTCCGCCGCGCCCACGGCGCGGCAAGTCTCCTCGTCCAGGAGGTTCATCGCGTCACCGAAGAGCGACCCGGGCAGTTCCTGCGCAATCGCCGCACGCCGTGCCGGCGATGCGCCCGACGCGCAATCCATCGCCGCCCACATGGCCGACGGCGGTGCCTGCCACCGCCGGCGCGCGAACTGCGCCAGCAGGCCGTAATCGCCCTGCGCCGTCCGGACGATGAGGCCCGGCAGGATGGGCCAATCGTGGGTGTCGCCGAGGTCGCGGAGAAGCAGGTACCGCAGGCCGAACCCGCCGATCGGGAGCTCCGCCGTGTCGCCGGGGGCGCGGGGGATCCGCACGCGCGCCGGCTCGCGGTCGAGCCGATCCACGAGTTGGCTGAAGGTGCCGTACAGATCGGGCGCCAGGGGTCCGATCGCGCTATCCTCTCGGGCGAAGCGCGCCAGGCGGCGCAACTGAAGGTCGGCGGTGCTCGGCAGCTTCTCGGAGTCATCGGGACCTTCCACTCCCATCAACACCGCCCGGTGGACACCTTCCGCGTGATAGCGGAGCACGGCCAGTCCGAGATGGGTTCCGTAGCTGAAGCCGAGGAGGCTCACTCGCTCGACGCCCAGGGCGCGGCGCACGCCGTCCACGTCGGCGGCGCTGGCACGCGTGGTGTAGTGCTCCAGACGGACTCCCTGCGCCCGGAAGCCGGCGGCACAGGCTGCCAGCCCGTCGCGTAAGGCGCCCCGGAAGGTCTTCTCGTTCAGGAACAGGTCAGGCGGAGGAGTGAGGTCGCGGCACGCGAGGTTGGGAGACGCCATCCCGGTGCCCCGTTGGTCGAGGAGGATCACGTCACCCGCGGCCCGCAGGGCGTTGAAGAGTTCGGCCATGGCCGGAATACGCGCCTCGCCGATCCCCGAGCCGCCGGGCCCTCCCGCAAGGTAGACGATTGGTGGACCAGCGTTCGGGGCATTCGCGGGGAGCCGAACTAATGCGATGGAGATGCGCGGGCCGGTGGGATCCGCGGGGTTCTCGGGCAGCTCCAGGCGCCCAAGGCTCGCTTCCACGCGCGCCTCACCCAGGGCCAGGGTGTACGGCTCCCACCGGATGGCCGGGCCGGATTGCGCGGTCCCAGGGGAGGTCAGCAGGGCAATGAGCAGGACGCCGGTTCCCGGACGTGATGCCATCATGGGGCCTCGCGGGCAGAGGATAGTGGCTCTACGACCCGAGGCGGCGCCAGGATTCGCGAGGCCCCTCTCCCGGTTGAGCGGTTCTCCGCTCGGAGACCGGCGTGGCGGCGCGCTGCACCACCGCAGCGAATGGGATTGCCAGAGGCAGGAACAACGCGATGGACAGAATGGGTCGCTCCAGCGCCGTGTATCGCGGACGGTCCGCGCGGTGATCTCGACTCACTTGGGCCCTCGCATTCAGAAGCCCCGAGGCAACCAGGATCGAGTTCCCACGTGCTCCCGGGACCGCACAATCCCCCATTCGAACGCCAGGCGCCGCCGCTATTCTTCCCGTAAAGCCGTGGCCGGATTCACGGACGCCGCCCGGCGGGCGGGGATGAACGAGGCCGCCATCGCGACCACCAGGACCAGCGCCACCAGCTCGCCGTAGATCACCGGGTTGGTAGGCGCGACCTGGTAGAGCATGGTCCGCATGAAGCGCGTGAGCAGCAGCGCACCGGCGGCGCCGATCACGATGCCCGGCATCGCGAGCTTGAGTCCGTCCCGTACCACCATGGCCACGATCTGTCCGGCCTCGGCGCCCAGCGCCATGCGCACGCTGATCTCTCCGGTGCGCAGGCTCATCGAGTAGGCGATCAGGCCGTACACCCCGATGGTCGCCAGCGACAACGCCACCACGGAGAACGCTCCCAGCACGACCAGGTGGAAGCGGCGCTCAACCAGCGTATGGGCGATCAGCTGCTCCAGCGTCGCCTCGTAATAGATGGTCTGATTGGGCGCCGCACTCCAGAAGCGCTCGCGCAGCGCCGGGACCAGGTCGGCCACCCGATCACGGGTCCTGACCACGAAGGTGAGGCTGCCGTTGGCGGTTTGCGCCAGCGGGACGAAGACTTCGGCGCGCGGGTCGCTATCGAGCGTTCGCGGCCGGACGTCGCCCACCACGCCCACGATCTCCCAGGTTTGCGGCGGACCCATGACGCCGAAGCGCGCCCGTTTCCCAACGGGGTCCTCGTCCGGGAACAACCGTCGGGCCAGGGCCTGGTTGATGAGCGCCACGCGCGCCGCGTCTGGCGGGGCCGGGAAGGTTTCGAGGCGGTCGGTGTGCAGGAACCCGCGGCCGGCCACCAGGGGGATCCCCATGACCCGGAAGTACTCGGGGCTCGCGATCAGGGTGGAGACCCGTTGCTCCTCGCCGGTCGCGGGCGCCGGCCGGCCTTCGACCACGAGGTTACTCATGGGGTCGATCTGGGTGGGATGGAACGGGACGGCGGTGGTGATGCCCACGGCCTCGACGCCCGGCGTGCCGAGGAACGCGTCCACAATGGCCTGCGCGCGCTGGAGGCGCTGTTCGGCCATGGGATTCAGGTCCCAGAGGAACGCCTGGAACGTCGCCCGGTTCTCTGCGACGAACCCCAGGTCGCTGTCGAGCAGCGTCACGAAGCTGCGAACCAGCAGCCTGGCACCGATCAGCAGCACCAGCGCCAACGCGATCTCGCCTGCCACGAGCAGGCGCCGGAGCTTCACCCGCTCGATCGCGCCGGACAGTGAGCGGCCCGCCGCGCGAAGCACGCTCAGGAGATCGGGCCGAGAGGCGCGGAGCGCGGGCGCGAGGCCGAACAGGAGCGCCGTGAGCAGGGTGATGGCCAGCGCGAACACGAGAACGCGGCCGTCCACGGCGATGGCTTCCAGGCGCGGCAGATTGGGCGGCGAGAGCGCGACCAGCACCTGGACGCCGGCAAAGGCCAGCGCGATCCCCAGTGCGCCGCCCAGGAGTGCCAGCACCAGGCTCTCGGTCACCAGCTGGCGCACCAGCCGCGTGCGGCCCGCGCCCAGGGCGGCGCGCACTGCGAGCTCGCGCTCGCGCTCCGCCGCGCGCGCCATGAGCAGGCTCGCCACGTTGGCGCAGGCGATGAGCAGCACGAACCCGACGGCGACCAGCAGCACCAGCAGCGCGGGCCGCACGTCGCCGAGCAACTGTTCGGGGAACGGCACGGCGTGGACGCGCAGGCCCGTGTTGGTGGCGGGATACTCGGCGGCGAGCCGCGCGCCGATCGCGTCCAGCTCGGCCTGCGCCTGCTCGGGCGTGACTCCGGGCCTCAGGCGGCCCACGGCGTACATGTAGGCCGATTCGCGGTCGTTCTCCTCGCCGGGGTACCAGTGCTTGGGGTTGTACAGGTCGCGGTCTTCGGGGTACGTGAGCCAGGGGGGTGCCACGCCCACGACCGTGGCCGGCGCTCCGTCCAGCGTGATGGCGCTGCCCACGAGGCGGGGATCGGAGCCGAAGCGCTGTTGCCAGAGACGATAGGACAAGACGACAGCCCGTGGCGCGTTGGGCACGTGCTCCTCAGGCAGGAATCCCCGCCCCAGGACCGGCGTCGCCCCCATCGTCTCGAAGAATCCCCCGGTCACGTCCCAGGAGCGGATGGCCGCCGGCGGACCATCGGCGCTGGTCAGGTCGAACCCTGAGGGCTCGATCAACGCCATGGAGGTGAAGCTTTGCGAGCGCTCGCGCCAGGAGACGAAGTTGCCCGGCGAGACTTCCTTGCGGCCTTCTACGGTGCGCTCGTCCGACTCCCACAGAGCCATGATCCGATCGGCGCCGCGGTGGGGCAGGGGGCGCAGGACGACGTGATCGGCGACCGAGAAGACCGCAGTGGTGGCTCCGATCCCGAGGCCGAGGGTCAGGATCGTCACGGCGGCGAAGGCGGGACGGCGCCGGAGCTGGCGCCCCGCGTGCCACAGGTCCTGGACGAATTCCTGGCGGTAGTCACGGTAGCGTGTGCGGCGCAGGTGGCGGCGGTCGGCGGCGCTCATGGCGGCGCGGGCGCGTGCCAGGTCGCCGAAGCGGCGGAGCGCCTCCTCCCGCGCCTGGGCCGGCGAGAGGCCCTGCCGGACCAGGTCGGCGATCCGCATCTCCAGGTGAACCCGGATTTCCTCATCGACGTCCGCGGCGATCTGGCGGGTGGTGCGCATCATCCGGAACCGGGGGCTCATGTGGCCGCCCCCGGCTGGAGGACCCGGAACACGGCCTCGGCGTAGCGCAGCCAGTTGGCGGTTTCGACGCGGAGCTGGCGGCGTCCGGACTCCGTGAGGCGGTAGAACTTGGCGCGCTTGCCGGTGTCCGCATGTCCCCACTCGGACTCGACCCAATCGCGCTCCTCCATGCGGTGGAGCGACTGGTAGAGGGCGCCGTCGTCGATGCCGAGCACACCGCGGGTTCGTTCCGCGATGCGGGAGGCGATGGCGTAGCCGTGGAGCCGGTTCCCGGCCAGGGTCTTGAGAATGAGCACGTCGAGCGTACCGCGGAGCAGCTGGAGCGAGTCAGCCACGGGACCTCTCCCGATGATTGTCTCAGATGCTAAGGTAATACTGCCATAGGTTCTGAGGTAATAGACGGGTGAGGCGGCAAGAAGGTTGCAGCAATGGTGGTAGCCGAACGGGAGCGCCGAAGTGGAGCGGCACCCGTCCGGTGGACCCGAGCGCCGCCGGAAGAGGTGGCTCGGGTCGTGTCGGGACCAGCGTCTGTCGCTTGATGCGGCGCAGCGGCGAGTGCGGCAGATCGAGCGCGAGATCGAAAACGACCAGCACGGGTACTCCAATCAAGGGCTGGCCAGCGCAGGCGGCTGGGGTTCAGGCTGCACCGAGCTTGCGGCAACTCCACGCGGCGCAGCCCTGTGCCACGGTGCACTCCTCGACGGCCACGCGTCTGGCGAGGGCCGAGATCGTGCATGCGTCGTGAAGCTCGCGCTCGCTTCTGGGACCGCTCAATCCCACATTCGAACGCCACTGACCGTTCCACGGTTTGACGTCGCCGTCTAACCGCTAGCGAAGGCGAGAGTTACACGGCCGGTTCGATTGGTACGCCGGTTGCCCCTGACGTGGTTCTGTCGCCGGCTCTCGAAGTGGCTCGACATGAGAGCGGCGTTCGTCGTGGCGCACGAGCGGCGCGTCCCGGCCCCGTGTATCAGGCGGATCGGCTCCATCGAGGCGCTCAGACATGAATGACCTTCAGTACGCACTGCGCAGCTTGCGCAAATCCCCCGGCTTCACCGCCGTGAGCGTGCTCACGCTCGCCCTCGGTATCGGTGTAAACACCACGATCTTCACCCTGCTGAACGCCGTGCTCTTCAGTCCGCTCCCGTATCCGGATCCAGAACGTCTCGTCTCCGTCGCCGAGTATCGAGCGGACGACGGGAGGAGTAGCTCGGTCGCCCCGCCTGCGTACTTCGACTGGCGGGATCAAGCACGGAGCGTTGCTGCAATTGCCGCCGTTTCGGCGAACTGGTACAACCTCATCGGACGCGCCGAGCCGGAGCGGATCGACGGCGCGGCGGTCACCGCGGA
>JACQHC010000101.1 GCA_016199245.1 Gemmatimonadota bacterium
CCCGGCTCTTAGAAGAAGAACCCCAGCTCGAACCTCCCACCCACGCCCGTCGCTTTCCGCATGAATCCGCCGAACGATTGCCCGGAGACCTGCAGGAAACTGTTGCGTCCCTCGAGCGCGAACCCTCCGGTGAACCCCACGCCCTGGTGCCCGCCGAGCACGACCCCAGCGCGGAGCGGGAGCACGCGAATCAGCCGCCAGGTCGTGCCGACGTCCACGGCCAGCGGGCTCTCGAAGTCCCCTTTCACCGGCAGCGTGGCGCTCAGGTCCACTTGCAGGAACCGGTTGGCCCACGCGCTCGCCATGAACCGCACGATGCGCGGCAGCGTGATGCGGAGGTCCGTCGTGTCGGTGACGGCGAGACTGTCGAACGAATCGAGCGAGTCGGCGACGTCCTCGATGCTGTTCGTACGCACGCGCAGCCGGCGCGTTTCCACTTCGACGTTGTGGATGGTGAGCTTCCCGATGTTCGCGACCATGGCCTCGAGCGCGAAGCCCGACGTGGGCCAGGTGAGCCGGAGCAGAAAGTCGGTCGCGATGCCCGCCTTGCCGTTGAGCGTGGAGTCGACCTCCGGCGTGTGCGCGACCTCGACCTCCAGGTCGATGATGATGCTGTCGTTCGTGATGCGGATCTCGTCGCCGCTCGCGACCGTCGAACCTGCCCGGGCGAAATAGACCGGCTTGATGTACCGCCCGCCGAACCCCAGGTTCAGGTGCACGCCGTCTTCGGAGCCGAGTGGACCGAGTCGGAGCACCGCGTGCGCCCCGCCCTCCGCGGTGGCCAGCGCCGTGCCCCTTGACGATCCCAGGGAGAAGCTCGGCTGCGAGCCCGTTCCGTCGCGGATGAGCGCGACGAAATTGTCGTCCAGGTGAAACGCGCCGTACCCGCGGCCCCGGGCCGAGAGGCCGAAACCGAAATGGCCGCCGAACGGCCCGCCCAGGTAGAACCCGCCCTCTCCCTGGGCGACCCCGGTCAGCCCACGCCCCTCCGGCACCAGGTTGATAGTGTTGAGGATATCACTCGGCAGCAGGCTGTCCTGATCCTGGAGGTAAATGAGCGCGCGAGCATCCGCGAAGTTCACGCTGTTGTTCTCGCCCATGGCCCCGGCCGACACGACGAAACCCCAGTGCGGGATCATCGCGTGGCGGAAGGGGTCCAGACGGAACGTGGGGGTCCGGCGGTAGGCGGGCTCGACGCGAGCCGCCTGCGATCGTTCCGGAACTGCCTGCGCGGCCAGCGATGCCGCGTTCGAGCCGAGTGTGAGAACGAGCACGAGAGCGCGCCGCATCAGTTGCCTCCCACCCGCACCCACACCAACGCCCGCGCGCTGACGATCACTCTGTCGGTCGCGCGGATGGCACCCCGATTGCCCGTGCCGGGCAACAGCCGGATGCGCGTGCCTCCCCCGAAGGACTTTCCGAAGAACGTGCGAGCCTGCTGGCCGGTGATCCGCACATCCACCGTGTCGAGCAGCGGCGTCGTCACGCGCCCCTGGGCGTCGGTCCCGCCGGGTCCCAATTGCGTCGGCCCGATTTCCACCCGGTTGGTCATGCGGAACACGCTGTCGGCGTTCACGCCTGGTGTAAGCGTGTCCGGCACGGCCGCGACGTGCACCTCGACTCCGAAGGGCACACCGTTCGTCACGATGAGTCGGGCGGTCGCCGAATCCAGCGTGCCGGCCAGGTCGTTCGCCTCCGCGGGATCGAGCCCCATACCGTCGCCGTTGGCCACCGTGTCGAACGCGACTCCCGCCGTGGGAATCGTGAAGTCCAGGGCGACCGTGAGGCCCAACATCAGGCTCACCGAGTCGGCGCGCGTGATCGTGCTCTGGGCACCGTCGCCCACGCTGACTGTCCCCTCCCCCACGACGGCGGCGCGCTGGTTGCCGAGCACGAGGTCCACCATGCGCTCGACCAGCCGAGCGGATTGCAGTGTCACCGTCTTGGTTTGCCCGCGGGCCATCGTGAGCGTGGCGGCACCGCTGTCCGCCACGGCGACCTTGATCGGTCCGATCGAATCCACCTCGTACACCGGCTTGTTCATCGCGTCCCGAGGGATGACACCGCCCGGTGTGAGCTTCACCACGCCCAGCGTAAAGCTGTCCAGCACGAACGGCGCCTGAGACGTGTTGCGCACGGTCAGGCCGATGCGGGCATCATTCAGCCGGGAATTCTTGATCGGGTCCTCGAGCTGACCGAAATCGACGTTCCTGGCCGGAATCTCGTCCGACTCCTCAACCGCGATCCTCAGCTCACGCGTTACCGCGGGATTGAGGGGACCTTTAAGCCGCTCCACGACAATCGTTCCGGTTCCGCTCTGGATCACCGAGCTGTCCGCAGTGGCCGCCGTGGTGGTGCTGGTCAGCGTCACCGTGCCCGCGACGGTGGCGTTCACCGTGGCGGGCGTGATCTTGACCTTCGCAAGGTCGAAGGACACCGAGGCGGTCGTATACGAACCGTTGCCCGCGGCCGCGGGCACCGAGCTGCTGCGTGACAAGACCTGGTTCAGCGAATCCCGAAAGCCGTTGAGGGTCAGCGTGTAGTTGAGCGTCCCCGGCAGCCGATTCATTGTCGTGATGGTCAGGGTGCCGCTTCGCGCCACAACGGTGTCCACGGCCAGAATCCGCGTCTCATTGGAGAGCGCGGCGTAACTGCCGTTCACCGGCGCGCTCCCGGGCGGGACGCCCGCGGGGACATCGAGCTTCAGGCGGGTCAACGACAGGTTGTCGAACCGAAGCCGCTCGCCGACGGCCACACCCAGCGTCTCGGGATCGATCGTGATCGCGAGCAACCCGTCCGCTGTCGTGGTCGTGTCATCCCCCAGGAACTCGCCGACGGTGAAGGTGTCCTGCGTGATGGGGATGGAGAATTCGAGCTGCCGCGCGGGGCCCCTCGCCAGTTGGTCGTGTGCTTCCGTGATGGTCGCGGGCTCACAGCCGGCCACCAACAGAAGCCATGGTACGAACGGGCCGGCGACCCTCAGCGCATCACGCACAGCTAACCGCCCATGTGACAAGAAGTTGGAGGACAAATCTCGGAGAACCTCAGCGTACGTCAAGGGTGCGCGTCACAAACGCGGAGCTCAGGCAAGCCGATCGAGCACCATGAGGAAAAGGAGTGCTGGCAGATACGTGACCGACGCCCCGAACAGCCTTCTCGCGTTCTGATCTGAGACCCGCCACAGCGCCCGCACGCTCGCCCAGGCCAGCCAGGCGGACAATACGAGCGCTCCCAGGAAGTATGGCGTCCCCGCAGAACCGAATACAGCCGGGGCGAGACTCACCGGGAGTAGCGCCATGGCGTACACGGCAGCCTGACCGAACGTCCGGGTTCCGTCCCCATCTCCGACGCTGAGCATGCGAAGCTCCGCGCGGCGGTAGTCCTCACGGTACAGCCACGCGAGCGCCAGGAAGTGCGGCAGCTGCCAGAGGAACACGATCCAGAACAGGACCCAGGCGTCCCGTCCCAGCGGCGCTCCAGTGGCTGCCCAGCCGCCGAGCACGGGTAGCGCGCCGGGGACGGCCCCGACAACCGTTGCGAACGTCGTGCGTCGCTTGAGCGGAGTGTAGACGAATACGTAGGAGACAAGCGTCAGCGCCGCGAGCGCCGCCGTCAAGCCATTCAGAAACACGGCCAGGTAGAAAACGCCACCGGCGCCCGCAACCCACGCGAACCACGTGGCCATCCGCACGTCGAGACGTCCCATCGGCAATGGCCGCGACTGGGTGCGTCGCATGCGGGCATCCACGTCGCGCTCGGCGACCTGGTTGAGCGCGTTGGTCCCCGCCGCCACGAGCGCCGTGCCGAGCACCGCATGCACCAGCGTCATGGCGAGCACACCCGCGCCGGGCGCGGCCGGGGCCGTGAGAACGCCCGCCACCACCGTGATGACCACGAGCATCACGATGCGCGGCTTCGTGAGCTCGAGGAAGGCGCGGAGGGTGGGGGCCATGTGCGCCTCTACAATCACCGGCCGGGCGGCACAAGGCAAGTGAAGGGCGGCATGCCGTTCACTCTTCCGCCATGAACGCGTACCGATAATCCGTCGGCGGCACGAAGTTCTCCTTGATGGTGCGGGCGGACACCCAGCGGATCAGATTCAACATGGAGCCGGCCTTGTCGTTGGTACCGCTGGCCCTGGCCCCGCCAAAGGGCTGCTGCCCCACGACGGCCCCAGTCGGCTTGTCGTTGATGTAGTAATTCCCGGCCGCGAACCGGAGCGCGTGATTCGCCTCGCGCAGCGCGCGGCGATCCGTGGCGAAGACGGCGCCGGTGAGCGCGTACGGCGACGTCCGGTCCACCA
>JACQHC010000092.1 GCA_016199245.1 Gemmatimonadota bacterium
CCCGGTGTCGCGCTGCTCGCCGTGAGCGGCGGACCGGATTCGATCGCGTTGCTCGACCTGATGTATTGCTGCGCGCCGGAGCTCCGGCTCGAGCTGCTGGTGGGGCACGTGGACCACGGCATCGCGCCGGACAGTCGAGCGGTCGCGGCCGCCGTCACGCGTTGGGCCGCGCGCTACGGTGTTCGGTTTCAGTCCGTGGCGCTCGGGCTCGGCGCCGGAACATCGGAGACCAGGGCCCGAGCTGCCCGCTACCGCGCGCTCCGGGGCCTGCAGCGCGACGCCAGGGCCCGATACCTGGTGACCGCCCATCATGCGGACGACCAGGTCGAGACCGTGCTGCTACGCGTGCTCAAAGGGAGCGGCATTGCCGGCCTGGCTGGCATTCCCGAGACGGGTCCTGATGGATTGACCCGGCCGTTACTGCCGTTTGATCGCAACACCCTGGGAGCGTGGCTCTCGTCCCGGTATCCTGATCCCGCGACTCACCCGCCCATTCACGCCGATCCCGCCAACGCGGATCCTCGCCACGATCGATCCTGGCTGCGGAACACGGTTTTGCCGGCCGTCGGCGCCAGGTTCGGCGGCGCCGCTCCCCGCCGGTTGCTCGAGCTGCGACAACACGCGGCCCGTGACCGCGCGGCGTGGTCCGGCGTGCTCCGAGCGCTGCCGGCGCTGGATCTCCGGATCGAGGGTGGCGGCGTATCGCTCTCTCGCCCCGGGCTCGCGTCGTTTGCGGAACCGCTCGCCGGTTGTCTACTCGAGGCGGCTGCGCGAGATGCTGGCTGCACGCTGGGGGCCCGGCGCGCCGCGCGGCTCGTCGCCTTCGCCGGACGTTCCGGGAGCGGGGCCGTGCTGCCTCTCGGACGCGGCTGGATCGCCGAAGTGGCGTTTGACCGGCTCGTGGTGCGCCGCCCACCGGTCGCGGCGCCTCCGCCCGCCGATTGGGGCGATTGCCCCGAGGGCAGCGTAGTATGGGCGGGGTGGGAGATCCGCTGGACCTCTGAACCCGCCGGCACGCCGGATCGCGCCTCTCCCGTGACGTGGGTGACGCCGGGCCGTGGAGAAGTACGGGCGCGCCGGACGGGAGAGCGCCTCCGGCCGCTCGGGGGTCGGGGGCGCCGCCCGGTTGCCCGGCTGCTGATGGAGGCCCGGATCCCCGTGGGCGAGCGGTCCCGCTACCCCGTCGTGGCCCGGAACGGGGACGTCGTGTGGCTCCCGGGCGTGTGCCGGAGCGACGGCGCCGTCCCCCGAGCGGGGGACCCCGCGCTGCGACTCGAGGCCAGGCGCGTGACGCCAGGCGTTGGCGACCGGGGCGATCCTGGGTAGAATTCGGACAGCGATCCGGAGGACCATGAGCGACCGTATGCCACCCAGGAAGTTCACGATCAGCGCGATGAGCAAGAACGTAGTGTTCTGGCTCCTCATCGTGCTGCTGTCCATTGCGTTCTACCGGATGGTGAACCAGACCCGGGCGGAGCTCGTGGACGTCAAGTACTCCACCTTCAGCCGCGAGCTGGAGCGGGACAATGTCGCGTCCGTGTCCATCACGGCCGGCCAGTTCGTGCAGGGCGAGTTCAAGCAGGCGATCAGCGTGGAAGGGCGCAACGTCACGCAGTTCAACGTGATGCTGCCGGTGCAGCATTCCGAGACCTTCGTGGAGCGGCTCGAGGCGAAGGGCGTGCCCATCGAGGCCAAGGAGCCACGGCCGTCGCTCGGGGCAGTGTTCCTGCAACTCCTGCCCTGGATGATCCTGATCGGTCTGTGGCTGTTCTTCTGGCGGCAAGTGCAGCAGGGCGGCAACCGCGCGTTCGCGTTCGGGAAGTCCCGCGCCAAGCAGCTCACGGCAGATACGCCCAAGGTGACATTCGCGGACGTCGCCGGCTGTGACGAGGCCAAGGTCGAGCTGCAGGAGATCATCGAGTTCCTCAAGGACCCGCAGCGCTTTCAGCGACTGGGGGGACGCCTGCCCAAGGGCGTCTTGCTGGTGGGCCCGCCGGGTACAGGCAAGACGTTGCTGGCGCGCGCCGTGGCCGGGGAGGCGGGGCGTCCGTTCTTCTCGATGTCCGGGTCGGATTTCGTGGAGATGTTCGTGGGCGTGGGTGCCTCGCGCGTCCGGGACCTGTTCGAGACGGGCAAGTCACACGCGCCGTGCATCATTTTTGTCGACGAGATCGACGCCGTGGGCCGGCATCGCGGGGCCGGCTTGGGTGGCGGGCACGATGAACGCGAGCAGACGCTCAATCAGTTGCTTGTCGAGATGGATGGCTTCGAGTCCAACGAGGGCGTGATTCTGATCGCCGCCACCAACCGGCCTGACGTGCTCGACCCGGCACTCCTCCGGCCCGGGCGGTTCGACCGGCAGATCGTGGTGGACATGCCGGATGTTCGCGGGCGCGAGATGATCCTGCGCGTCCATGCACGCAAGATCCCGCTGGCCGACGATGTCAGGCTCGACGTCATCGCGCGCGCGACCCCCGGGCTCGCCGGGGCCGATCTGGCCAACATCGTCAATGAAGCCGCGCTGCTGGCGGCCCGGCGCAACCGCGCCAGCGTCCCGATGGTGGACTTCGAGGACGCGAAGGACAAGGTGATGCTGGGCGTGGAACGGAAGAGCCTGGTCCTGTCCGACGAAGAGCGACGCCTCACGGCGTACCACGAGGCGGGGCACGCCCTGGTGAGCCTGCGGGTGCCGGGGCTCGATCCGGTCCACAAGGTCTCCATCGTGCCGCGTGGCCGCGCGCTCGGCATCACCTTCTCGTTGCCGGAGGAAGACCGCCACAACTACACCAAGGAGTACATCCACGGCCGGCTCGCCATGGCCTATGGCGGCCGTGTGGCCGAAGAGCTGGTGTTCGGCTCCGACAAGGTGACAACCGGCGCCGCGCAGGACATCGAGCAGGCCACCGAGATGGCGCGCCGCATGGTGATGCAGTTCGGCATGAGCGACGTGGTGGGACCGATCGCCGTCGGGGACCGGGAGCAGCAGATCTTCCTCGGCCGCGAGATCGCGCAGCGGCGCGAGGTCTCCGAGCGGACCGCCGAGATCGTGGATGCGGAGCTGAAACGTATCCTCCAGGACGCCTACGACCGTGCGCGCCGGCTGCTCCAGGCCGACATGACCACGCTGCACCACATGGCCGAGGCCCTACTGGAGCGCGAGACGTTGGATCGAGAAGAAGTGGAGCTGCTTGCCGCGGGGAAAGAGTTGCCCGCGCGCCCGCCCACGCCTCCGCTGCCGCTCGAGCCGGCGCGTGCGCAACCCGCCAAGGCCCGGGCGCCCGATGCGGGGCCCGTGCTCGGGACGCCGGGCGCCGAGCCGGCGGGGGCGTGACGGGGGGCAGGGACGCCGCGGGCGGCCCCGCTCCGGATCGCCAGACCGTCCTGCCTCTCGCGGTCCAGCGGCCCCGCGACTGGAACACCGCCCGCGGCCGTATTTCGCTCGACCCTCCGCTCATCGTTGGGATCCTGAACGTCACGCCCGACTCGTTCAGCGACGGAGGCCGGTTCGTCACGTTGGAAGCGGCAGTACGCCATGCTGGAGAGCTCGTGACGGCCGGCGCGGGTATGCTCGACGTCGGCGCCGAATCCACGCGTCCCGGCGCCGCGCGGGTGAGTGACGATGAGGAATGGCGGCGCCTCGCCCCGGTGCTGGACGGCCTGGCCCGCGAGATGCCCGCCGTGCCCGTGAGCGTCGATACCACGCGCAGCCGGACGGCCGCGCGCGCGCTCGACGCGGGAGCGTGGGTGATCAACGACGTTTCGGGGCTGCGGCTCGACGCGGCAATCGCGGATGAATGTGCGCGGCGCGGCGCGGGCCTCGTGCTGATGCACTCCCGCGGCTCGGTAGCGGAGATGGCCACCTACGACCTGGCGCAATACGCCGACGTCACGGCGGACGTGGCCCGGGAGCTGGAGGGATCGATCGACCGGGCGCTGCGGCGCGGCGTCGCGCGCGGGCGGCTCGTGCTCGATCCCGGTCTGGGATTCGCCAAGACCCCCGAGCAGAGCCTGACGGTGCTGCGCGGCCTGGCCGATCTGGCGCGGTTCGGCCTTCCGATCATGATCGGCCCTTCGCGCAAGCGGTTTCTGGGGGCGGTCACGGGGCGGGACGTTGCCGAACGGGACGCGGCGACCGCAGCCGCGTGCGCCATGGGCTATCTGTTCGGCGCTTCGATCTTCCGGGTTCACGCGGTGGCGCCCACGCGAGACGCCCTCGCGATGGCGCATGCCCTCAGCGCGAACTGATGCCGCTCGAGTACCTCCGCTTCCTCGTGCCGGACTGGCGCGACGTGGTCGAGGTGCTCGTGGTGGCGTTCGTGATCTACCACGCGTTGCGCGTGCTGGCGGGGACCCAGGCGCTGCAAATCCTGCTGGGCCTGATCGTGCTGGGCGTGGTATACTTCGCCGCCGTCCTGCTGAAGCTGGACGTGATCACGACGTTGCTGGGCGTCGGATTTACCTACGCCGTCTTCGCGGCGATCGTGGTGTTCCAGCCTGAGTTACGGCACGCGCTCGCCCGGCTGGGGCGACTGCGGGCGCTCCAGCTGTTCACCGCCGGCGACGCGCGCGCGGTCACGGAGGAAATCGGCGAAGCCGTGGCCCGGCTGGCGCGCGCGGGCACGGGCGGCATCATCGCCGTGGAGGGCGAGATGCCGCTCGGGGACTATCGGGAGACCGGGACCGCGATGAACGCGACGGTGTCTGCGGACCTGTTGACGACGATCTTCACGCCCTACTCGCCCTTGCACGACGGCGCGGTGCTGATCCGGGGGGACCACATCATCGGGGCGGGCTGCGTACTCCCGCTGACCCAGTTTCCGGTGACGGACCGATCCCTGGGCACGCGGCATCGTGCCGCGCTCGGCCTGTCGGAGGAAACGGACGCGGTGGTCATCGTCGTGTCGGAGGAAACGTCCCAGGTGTCCATTGCCATGCGTGGCCTGCTGCACCGCAACCTGACGGCGAGCGACGTGCGTCAAGTCCTGATTGACCGGTCCCTGCCGGGGGCCAGCCTCGCAGCCGGCGCATGACGCGCCGGCCACTTCAACCCACTCCACCCATGGCGGACAGGTCCAGGCTCTCGGCACCCGCGAACACACCCGCGCTCCCGACCGCGGCGGGCGCGTCCAGACTCCTAGTTGGCGCCGCCGAACGCCCTCCCTACCTCGCGGCCCTTGCCGTGTTCCTGGTCGTGTTCGGTGGCTACGTCTGGTCGCTCGCGCCCACGGTCACGTTCTGGGACGCGGGGGAGTTCATCGCGACCACCAAGATCCTCGGAATTCCGCATCCGCCCGGCACACCGCTGTTCATCCTGCTGGGACACGTGTGGGCCGATATCGTGCGCATCGGGGAGTTTGCCTACCGCACGAACCTGATGACCTCAGTGTTCTCGGCCGGCGCGGCGGCGTGGTTCTTTCTGGTCGTGGCGCAGGCGCTCAGGGGAGATGGCACGGATGATGAGGCCCGGGACCCGATCTTCCTGATCGGCGGCGCCGCGGCCGCCGCGGTCACCTCCGCCTTCGTGTTCACGGTGTGGCAGAACTCCGTGGAAACCGAAGTCTACATGGTCGCCACCTTCAGCATCGCCGCCACGACCTGGCTGATGTGGCTGTGGCGCAAGCACCGGGGCACGCCGCGCGCGCCCCACCTCCTGCTGCTCATCGCCTATCTGGCCGCCGTGTCGCTCGGCAACCACCTCATGATGCTGCTGGTGGGCCCCGCGGTGATCGGATTCATGGCGTACGAGGTCCGGCGCGCCCCGCTGGCCGACGAGCGGGAGCGCAGCGTGGAGCGCGCGCAGCTAGCCGTCATGACCGGGATCTGGGCCCTGCTGATCGGGACCGGCATGGGGAGCACGGCGTTGCTTGCGCTGGGCGGCCTGATCTTCGTGGCGGGCGCCGTATACGCGACCGCGACAGGAGCGCTGCTGTTCGCGGTCTCGATCTTGGCGCTCGCGGCCGTGGGCGCGTCCACCTATCTGTTCCTGTACGTGCGCGCCGGGCTCGCCCCGTTCATCAACGAGGCGGATCCCTCCACCTGGGACTCGTTACTGGCGGTCATCCGCCGTGAGCAGTATCCGCCCCGCTCCCCGCTGGATAATCCGATCTACCAATCAGGACCGGAGAACCCCGGCAGAACGCTCACGATCCTGGGGTTGCAGATCCTGAACTACCTGCAGTACTTCGACTGGCAGTGGGCCAACGGTCTCGCGCCCACGAACCCGGTGTTCGCCAAACTGCGCCTGCCGTTCACGCTGGCGTTCACGTCGCTTGGCATCTTTGGCGCACAGGTGCTCAAGCGCCGAGACAGCGGCATGTTCTGGCTGCTGTTCCTCGTGTGGCTGATCACCGGCTTTGGCCTCGTGGGGTACATCAACTTCAAGCCGGGGTTCTCACTGGGGTACGAGCAATTCCCCAGCGGCGAGATGCACGAAGTGCGGGAGCGCGACTACTTCTTCACGGTCTCGTTCCAGGTGTGGGGCCTGTTTGCCGGTATCGGGCTCGCCGGACTATATCGCCGCGCGCGCACGTGGCTGGTCGCTTCCCCGGGGCTGTCCGAGTCGCTTCTGTGGTACGCGCCACCCGTCGTGTTCGCCGGTGCCCTCCTGCCGTTCGCGCTGAATGCACGCGCCGCGAGCCGGGCCCACGGCCCCGAGGCGCTGCTCGCGCGGGACTTCGCCTACGATCTGCTCCAGTCGGTGGAGCCCTACGGCATCGTGTTCACCAACGGCGATAACGACACCTTCCCGCTGTGGTATCTCCAGGAGGTCGAGGAGATCCGGCGCGACGTGGCGGTCGTCAATCTCTCGTTGGGCAACACGGACTGGTACGTCCGGCAGCTGCGGGACAATCCGGTGCGCGCATTCGTGCCAGAGCAAGCGCCCTGGTACGCGGCCCCGGACTCGGTGCCGCCGCCGCTGCACCAGTTGACGAACGAGGAAATCCTGCGGCTCGTCCCTCAGCTGCTCCCCAGCACCATCCGGTTCAAGGCCGGGCGGGTGGAGCACGTCTACCAGGAGGGCACGCCCCTCTACGTCAAGGACATTCTCATCCTGCGCCTGCTCCAGGAGAACTGGAACCGCCGTCCCATCTACTTCTCGCTCACCGCGGGGAGTGGCAGTTGGCTGGGATTGCACCGGTACATGACGCAGGAGGGGCTGGTCTTGCGCGTGCACACGGTGACGCCGCCCGACAGCACGCGGCTGGCCCAGGGCCTGCTCGGCGTTCCGCTGGACGTTCCGCGTACGCAGCATCTCACCTGGGACGTGTATCGCTACGCAAGGCTGCTCGAGGCCGACACGCTGCGGCTCGATCCGACCCCCGGGAACATCGCCACGAACTTGAGCATCCCCCCGTTATCGCTGGGACAGGCCTATCAGGTGATGGGCCGCCAGGACGAGGCCGTCCGGAACCTGGAAATGGCCTATCGACTCGGGCCCAGCGCGGAGCTCGCACGAGTCATTCAGACCCTCAAGCAGCGAGACACGGCGGTGTTTGGCGATACGGCTGGCGGGGGAGGGGGGAGACCGTAGAGAGGCGGCATGCGCGGCCGCTCGGTCGCCATTTTTCGCCCGTTCTTCTCCAGCCGGCGGTGCGCTCTTCCCGCTATTCCCGCTCCTGCCGCCTAGGCTCATCATGCCGCCCATGCCGCTCATGCCGTCCGCCGCCCCTGGCGCCCCTGCCGCCTCTGCTGCCTCCTCCCTGCCTCTCCCCTCTCCCTCCCGCTAGCTTGTACCGCCATGCTCTTCCCGGCGCTCGCGGACAATCTGGCCAGGGTGCGCGAGGAGATTGCCCGGGTGCAGGCGGCCGAGGGCCTGGCTGGCGATGTCCGGATCATCGCCGTCACGAAAGGCCATGCGCCGGAGGCCGTGCTGGCCGCGGCGGCGGCGGGGCTGTCGGACGTGGGCGAGAATCGCGTGCAGGAAGGGCTGGACAAGATGGAGCAGGCCGCGGACGTCCCGGTCGCGTGGCACCTGATTGGGCACCTGCAGACCAACAAGGCGAAGTTCGTTCCGGGGCGCTTCGCGTGCGTGCACTCGCTGGATTCGGCCCGCGTGGCGGAGGCGTTGGCGCGCGCCGTGCGGGCCCGGGCCGGTGCTGAGCCGCTGCCGGTCTTGCTGCAGGTGAACGTGGCCGGGGAAGCGCAGAAGAGCGGGTGCCAGCCCGCGGACGCGCCTGAAGTGGCTGCGCGGTTGGCCGCGCTGCCCGAGCTTCGGCTGGTCGGCCTCATGACGATGGCTCCCTTCACCGACGATGAGGCCGTGCAGCGGCATGTGTTCTCAGGCCTCCGGGACCTGCGGGACCGCCTCGCGCGTGGCGGGCCGTCGCTGCCGGACCTGTCTATGGGCATGTCCGGCGACTACCGGGCGGCGGTGGCGGAGGGGGCCACCATGCTGCGACTCGGAACCATTCTGTTCGGAGAACGACCACCGTGAGCGAGCCCGGATTCAGCCTGACACCCGTTGACGTGCGCACCCAGGAATTCCGGCGCGCGCTGCGGGGCTACGATCCGGAAGGCGTGGACGACTTCCGCACCCGTGTGGCCGATGAGATGGAACGCCTGATCCGCGAGAAGGCGATCCTAGAGGAGCGGGTGCAGAGCCTGCGGGACCAGCTCAAGGTGTTCAAGGAACGGGAGAAGGCCTTGAATGACGCGCTGATCTCCGCGCAACAGCTGCGGGCCGACACCGCGCAGTCGGCTGAGCGGGAGGCGCAAATGGTGATTCGCGAAGCGCGCTCCCAGGCCGACGCGCTGGTGCAGGAGGCGCGTACGGCCGAACAAGCGGTGCGGCGCGACACCGAGGCTGCGCAGCGCCATTTCACCGCGTACCTCGCCGCGTTTCGCACGTTGCTCGAGCGCTACCTGTCGGAAGTGGATGCGCTCGACATGCACACGCGCGACGGCAGCGTGCCGAGGTGACGAGCGAAGCGCTGGCGGCGGACATCCGCGGCGCCGTGGCCGCCATTCGAGAGCGTACCAGCGCCCCCGCGGAGGTCGCGGTGATTCTGGGAACGGGGCTCGGACGGCTGGCGGAGGAAATGTCCGTGGCCGCGACGATCCCGTATCGCGAGGTCCCCGGTTTTCCGATCTCCACGGTGGAGACCCACGAAGGCCGGCTGCTGGTCGGCCGGTTGGGCGGCCGGGCGGTGGTCGCCATGCAGGGGCGATTCCACCGCTACGAGGGCTACACGCTCCAGCAGGTCACGTTTCCCGTCAGGGTTCTGCGGGCGCTCGGCGCGCGGACACTGGTGGTCTCGAACGCGTGCGGCGGCATGCATCCGCTGTGGACCGCCGGCGATCTCGTGCTCATCGCCGATCACATCAATCTGTTGGGGGACAACCCGCTGGTGGGGCCGAACGATGACGCGCTGGGGCCGCGGTTCCCGGACATGTCGGCGGCCTACGACTTCGCTCTCAGGGCCCTGGCCCGTGAAGCCGCGCGCGATCTCCGCCTGACGTTGCGCGAGGGCGTGTACGTGGCCGTCACGGGTCCAAATCTGGAAACGGGGGCGGAATACCGTTTTCTCCGGAGCATCGGCGCCGACGTCGTGGGCATGTCCACGGTGCCGGAAGTGATCGTCGCCGTGCACGGTGGCATGCGCGTCCTCGGGCTTTCCATCATCACGGATCAATGCCTGCCGGACGCGTTGGAGCCGGCGGACATCGAGAAGATCATCGCCACCGCGGCGGCGGCGGAGCCTAACCTCACGCGGCTCGTTACGACGGTGCTCGAGCGGTTGCCGTGAGCCGCTACGCCCCGCTCAGTTTCCCTTCCCAGGACGCGCTCGAGCGCGCGGTCCTCGAGGACTGGGCCCGCAGGGACCTGTTCCGGCGCACGCTCGCGATCTCGCGGGACGCGCCGGCGTTCGTGTTCTTTGAGGGCCCGCCGACCGCCAACGGCAAACCCGGCATTCACCACGTCTTCTCGCGGACCATCAAAGACCTCGTGTGCCGGTATCACACGATGCTGGGCCGGTCCGTCACTCGCATCGCGGGCTGGGACACGCACGGGCTGCCGGTCGAGATCGAAGTCGAGAAAGCATTGGGTATCAGCGGCAAGGCGGACATTGAACGGTTGGGTGTGGCCGAGTTCAACCGGCGCTGCAAGGAGAGCGTCTTCCGGTACAAGGGCGACTGGGAATCGCTGTCGCAGCGGATCGCGTACTGGCTGGACTACGACCACCCCTACGTCACGTACACGAACGACTACATCGAGAGTGTGTGGTGGCTGCTCAAGCGCCTGCACGAGAAGGGGCTGCTGTACGAAGGTCCGAAGGTGCTGCCGTACTGCTGGCGCTGCGGCACGGCGCTGTCCAGCCACGAGCTGGCGCTGGGCTACGAGGCGCACAAGAGTCCCTCGATCCACGCGTTGTTCCGGGTGACCCGGACGGAACGAGGCGAGACTCCTGAGGGCGTGACACGCGATCTGCTTTGCAAGCTCAATGTCACACCACTCTACCTACTCGTCTGGACCACGACGCCATGGACCTTGCCATCCAACGTGGCGATCGCCGTGCATCCGGACCTCACCTACGTCGAGCTGGACCTCGGTGGCCGCCACGTCATCGTCGAGCACACGCTCAGTCACAAAGCCATCCCCGGGGCCACCCACGGCAAGCCGCTCGCCGAGTTTCCGAAAGTGGCCGAGTATCGCGGCAGTGAGCTCGTGGGGTGGCGCTACGAGCAGTTGATCGACGCCGTGTCCGTGGACCCCGCCGCCGCCTTCCGCGTGGTGCCGGGGGATTTCGTCACGGCCGGCGAAGGAACCGGGCTCGTGCACCTGGCGCCCGCCTTCGGCGCGGATGACTACGCGACCGTGCAGCGGGAAGGCCTGCCGTTTTTCAACGTGGTGGATGCGGGGGGCCGGTTCCAGGACACGCGGTGGGAGGCGATCAACGGCAAGACCGTGTTCGACGCCAATCCGCTGATCGCCGAGCGACTGGAGCGGGAAGGGAAGGTGTTCGGCCGCTACCAGCCGGAGGGCTACGAGCACTCCTATCCGTTCTGCTGGCGGTGCGACGCACCGCTCATCTACTACGCGCGGAAATCCTGGTTCGTGCGCACGACGGCGTTCCGCGACCGGATGATCGCCGTCAACCGCGCCGTCCGTTGGCATCCGGCCGAGGTGGGCACGGGCCGGTTCGGCGAATGGTTGGAGAACAACGTGGATTGGGCCCTGTCTCGCGATCGTTATTGGGGCACGCCGCTCCCGGTATGGCGCTGCGAGCGTGACTCAGGCCACGTGACGGTGATCGGATCGTTCGCGGAGCTGGCGGAGCAGCGGGGCACGCCCCTGCCGCCCGACTTCGATCCCCACAAGCCGTTCGTGGACGAATACACGCTCCCGTGCGGGCAGTGCGGCGCCGTCATGCGCCGTGTCCCCGAAGTGATTGATGCCTGGTTCGACTCCGGGGCCATGCCCGTGGCGCAGTGGCACTATCCGTTCGAGCACCAGGCGGAATTCGAGGCGCATTTTCCGGCGGACTTCATCTGTGAAGGGCTGGACCAGACTCGCGGGTGGTTCTACTCGCTCCTGGCCATCGCGGCCGGCGTGTTTGACTCCCCCGCGTTCCGCAGCGTGATTGTCAACGGGCTCGTGCTGGACGCCGACGGCCGCAAGATGTCCAAGCGCCTCGGCAACGTGGTGGACCCGGTGGAGGTGGTGGCGCGCTTCGGCGCCGACGCCGTCCGGTTGTATCTGCTGGCGTCCAGTCAGGTTGGGCTGGACAAGCGGTTCGATCCCGGCGCGATCCCGGATGTCGCGTCCGGGTTCCTCATTCGGTTGCGCAACACGTACGGTTTCTTCCAGCTCTACGCCGAGGACTGGGACCCCGCGGACACGCCACCCGTTGGGGAACGCCCAGCCGTGGACCGCTGGCTGCTGAGTAGGCTCGATGGCGTCGTCGCGGCCGTGCGGGAGGCGTGGTCGGGCTACGACGTCACCGCCGGGACGCGCGTGATCATGGATTTCTGCGACAACGACCTGTCCAACTGGTACGTGCGGGTGAACCGGGACCGCTTCTGGGCGCCCGGTGGTCGGGCCGATCGCGCGGCGCTCGCGACGCTGTACGAGGCGCTGGCCGCGACGACGCGGCTGCTCGCGCCGGCGGCGCCGTTCGTAGCGGACGCGATTCATTCCAGGCTGACGGGACAATCGGCGCACCTGGAGCGTTTCCCCGAGGTCACCGGCCGCGGCGACGCCGCGTTGAACAGCGCGATGGATGCCGTGCGGACGCTCGCCTCGCTGGCGCGCGCCGCGCGGGAGCACGCCGGGCTTCGCGTGCGCCAGCCGCTGGCGCGGATGCGGGTGGCCGTCCCGGCCGGCGTGCCGGCCGCCCTGTTTCACGACCTGTTGCCACTCCTGGCCGGCGAAGTGAACGTCAAGACGGTCACGCCCGTGGCGTCGGATGAGGAGCTCGTGCGCCTGCGCGGCAAGCCCAACTACGCGCCCCTCGGCAGGGTGTACGGGCGCCGCACGCCGGACGCCGCCGCGGCCGTCGCGCGTCTGGACCGAGCCCAGCTGCTGGCACTGGAGGCGGGAACGCCGGTGCGGCTGTTCACCTCCGATGGCTCGGGGTTTGACTACCGTCCGGAGGATGTCCGGGTCGAGCGCGACGTGGCCACGGACTGGATCGTCCAGTCGCAGGGGGCGTACGTCGTGGCCCTGGACCCGACCTTGACAGATGAGCTCCGACTCGAAGGGCTCGCCCGGGAAGTCGTCAGCCGGGTGCAGCGCCTGCGCAAGGAAGCGGGTTATGATTATACCACCCGGATCGACCTCAGCGTCTCGGGGGCGGAGGAGGTCGTCGCGGCCGCCCAGGGCCACGGCGGGTTCATCGCCAGTGAGACGTTGGCCCGACGGCTGGAAGCCGGGCGTGACCTCGCGACGGCGGACGTCGCGGAGGACGTCGACATCGACGGGCGGCGGGTCAGGATCGCGGTTCGGCGCCACCGGGCCCCCGCCGGCTGACGGACCCTTTGCATGCGAGTTCAATAGCGACCGATGAACAAAAAACAGATGTCCCACCTCGAGAAGCGCCTCCTGGAGGAGCGCGCGCGCGTCATGAAGGAGCTCGGCCATTACGACGAGTCCTTCAGCGCCACGCTCCAGGGTGCCGACGGCGACCTATCGTCCTACTCCTTCCACATGGCGGACCAGGGAACCGACGCGATGGAGCGGGAGAAGCAGTTCCTGTTCGCCTCCCAGGAAGGTCGCTACCTGTGGCACGTGAACGAGGCGTTGCGTCGCCTGTACCTCACGCCCGAGAAGTACGGCAAGTGCCAGGACTGCGGTGACGAAATCGGTTTCGAACGGCTCGACGCGCTACCCCACGCCCGACTCTGCATCAAGTGCAAGGCCAAGGAAGAAGATGGTGAGCGCCGGTAACGGCCGGCTGTTCTGGGGCGTGGGCGTGGCGGTGGTGGCGCTCGATTTCGTGACGAAGCGTCTCGCCGTGGCGCTGCTGACCCATCGGTCGGTGCCCCTCGTGGGGGACTGGTTCAGTCTCCAGCTGGTGTACAACCCGGGGGCCGCCTTCGGCATTCACGTGGGGCAGTATTCGCGCTGGGTCTTCATGGTCCTGGCGGTGCTCGCGCTCGTGGTGCTGGGGTCCATGGTGCGGCAGACGACCCCGGAGCAGAGAATCCGGCTGGTGGCGCTCGCCATGGTGTGTGGTGGTGCTGTGGGGAACCTCATCGATCGCGTGCGCGGCGCGCGCGGCGTCGTGGACTTCATCGACGTGTGGATCGGGCCGTTTCACTGGCCCACGTTCAACGTGGCGGACATGGCCGTGTCGTGTGGCGCCGTTGCCCTGGCCGTGATCCTCTGGCTCGAGGGTCGCCGCGGTACCGCGGCCGCCCGGGAGCAAGCGGACGCCGCCGGACTCTCCTCCTGACATCTCCCGCGAGAGCGCGGCCGTCACGCTACAGGTGAGCGTGCCGGTCACGGAGCGACTGGATCGCTTCCTGGCGGATCAGCTCGCCCTGTCACGCACCGCCGCCGCGCGCCTCATTGCGGGTGGGTTGGTCCTGGTCAACGGCGCGCGGGCGCGCGCCTCCCGCACGTTGGCCCGGGGCGACCGGCTCGATATCACCATTCCCGCTGCGGCGCCGCCGCGGGCGCTGAGGCCGCATGACGTGCCCCTCGGCGTCCGCTATGAAGACGATGGCCTGCTGGTGGTGGACAAGCCGGCGGGGCTCGTCGTCCACCCGGCGCCGGGGCACTGGGACGACACGCTGGTGAATGCCCTCGTGGCGCGTGGCACCGGGCTTTCCACCGGAGCGACGGGCCGGCCCGGCATCATCCACCGGCTGGACAAGGACACGTCGGGATTGCTCATCGTCGCCAAGAGCGACGCGGCCCATCGCGTGCTCGCCCGGGCGCTGTCCGCCCGCCGGATCGAACGGACCTACGCCGCGCTGGTCTGGGGGCACGTGCCGCGGACCCTCCGCGTGGACGCGCCGCTCGCCCGTCACCCGCAGGATCGCAAGCGGATGGCGGTGCTGGCCGACGGCCGGCGCGCGGTGTCGCGCGTGGAGCCGGTGGCGCGGTTCGCCGTGTGCGACCTCGTGCGGGTCTCGCTCGAGACGGGCCGGACGCATCAGGTGCGCGTC
>JACQHC010000095.1 GCA_016199245.1 Gemmatimonadota bacterium
CCGAGTGGCGGCACGAAGGCGGCGATGGCGGCATCGACGTTCGGGTCGCCGAACACCGTGGCCAGGGCGAACTCGTAGCTCGCCGCGGTGGCGCTCGCGATGAGGTCCACCGGGTTCCCGACGCTCGCTTCTTCGGGTAATCGCTGCCGCAACCGGGCCTGCGTCTCCGGCGCCAGCTGCACGACGTCGAGGCCGTTCGCCTCGCAGCCGTCGGCCAGAATGATGCCCGGTCCGCCTGCGTTCGTGACCACCGCCACACGGTTGCCTTCGGGCAGCGGCTGGTTCGCGAACGCCATGGCCAGGTCGAACAATTCCTCTACCGTCTGCGCCCGGATGGCGCCGGCTTGCGTGATGATCGTGTCGGTAGCCAGCTCGGTGCCAGCCAGGGCGCCGGTGTGGGATGCCGCGGCGCGCGCGCCCGCACCGGTGCGTCCCGATTTCACGACACAGATGGGTTTCGTCGGCGTGATGGCGCGCGCCAGCTCGACGAACCGGCCGGGGTTCCCGAAGTTCTCGAGGTACATCAGGATGACCTTCGTGGCCGGATCGTCCCGCCAGTATTCCAGGAAGTCGTTGCCCGAGAGATCGGCCTTGTTGCCGGCCGACACGAACATGGAGATCCCGATGTTCAGGCTCTCGGCGTAGTCCAGGACCGAGAGGCCCATGGCGCCGGACTGGCTCATGAACGCCACGGGGCCGCGAGGCGGCGTGGCGGGCGCGAACGTGGCATTCATGCGCACGTCGTCCGCTGTGTTCATGACCCCCATGCAGTTGGGGCCCACCATGCGCACGCCATGGCGGCGCACGAGATCGAGGAGCTGTTGCTCCCGCTCCACTCCCGCGCCACCGACTTCCCGGAAGCCGGCCGAGATCACCACGAGCCCCCGCACGCCGACCTCGAGGCACTGCTCAACGACCTGGAGCACGTGGTCCTTCGGCACCACGATCACGGCGAGGTCAATCGGCGTCCCGATGGCCTTGACGGTGGGGTACGCCGGAATCGAGTGAATCGCGGTGGCCTTGGGGTTTACTGGGTACACGGGCCCCTGGAACCCGGAGTGGAGCAGGTTGTCGAGGATCTGCCAGCCGATGGTGTTGGGCTGGCGCGACGCGCCGATCACGGCGATGGACTTCGGGCGGAGAATGGGATCGAGGGAATGCACGAAGAAGTGAGAAGTGAGAAGTGAGAAGTAAGATACCTACGGAACCGCCTCCGTCTCACCTCTCACGTCTCTCACTTCTCACCGCAGCATTACTTCACCGGCATCATCACGTGCGCGTACGGCGTCCCTTGCCACATGACGTACGGTTGACCACTGGTGTGATCAGTCGGCAGGTCGCCCAGCGCGGCGACGTTCGGCACCGCCATCATGATGTGGGGACCGGTATCGACCCAGGGCTGACCGGCGTCGGGCTGCATCTTGAACGGGTCGGTGTTGCTCGCGTCGGACCCGCCTTGGAGCATGTAGGCGAAGCCCACGCCTTTGATGTCGGGCTTGCTGTGACTCATCCAGGCCGTGGCCCAGGCGATGAAACGCTGGTCCACGCACATGGGATCGTTCCCCGGCGTGCCCGCGTTATCCGCGAAGCACGTCCAGCCGTTGGTCCCGGCACGAAGCTGCGTGGGTTGAGCCTCGGGGGTGGCGCCCCATTCCATGAGGGTGGCGTCCTTCCCGACGGCTTCCGGCGCGGCGCTCATGGCGTTGGCGATCTTCCACTCCGGCGTTCCCGCCGCCGGTCCGGGCGGGGCCGCTTGCGCTTGCTGCTGTTCCCCTTGTGGCTGACACGCTGCGAGTAAGACCGCTGCCGCGGCGACTGCGTACTTCATGTCCACCTCCAGCACGACGAATCCGTGCCCCAACCCGAGCACGCGGGACGACTTTGAACGGGGAGGAAACTACGCAAAGGGACGAGGAGTGGCGAGGAGAGGCGAGGGGCGATGGCGGGCGATCACGGGCGACGGCGGGCGATGTAGGCTGCTGCGTGCCAGCGCTCGCGCCCGCCACCTGATGCCGACGTCGCCTGTCATCGCCTGAGAACGCCTGTCATCGCCTGCTATCGCACTATCTTCCCCTGCGTATGTTGCTATTGAAGCTGCTGCAACAGCTCGTCCGCGCTCTCAACTCGGACGGAACGCCGGGTCAGGTGGCGGCCGGGCTTGCACTGGGCGCGGCGCTTGGGCTCACCCCCCTGATCAACCTGCACAATCTCGTGATCTTCGCGGTCATCACGTTGGCGAACGTCTCGTTTCCCGGCGCGATGCTGGGATGGGCCGCGTGCGTGCCGCTGGGTTTCGCGCTCGATCCCGTGTTCGATGCCGTCGGGCGGCGGGTCTTGCTCGACGTTCCCGCCCTCGTGCCGTTCTGGACGGGCGTGAACAGCATGCCGGTGCTGTCCCTCGCGAACCTCAACAACTCGATCGTGCTGGGGAGCCTGCTCGTCTGGTTGGTGGCGGGGCTGCCGCTGTTTTTCGTCGCTCGGTTGGCCGTGGCGAAGTACCGTGAGCACGTCTACCAGCGCCTCGCCCAGACTCGGGTTTTCAAGGCCGTGACGGTGTCCAAGCTGTACAACCTCTACCGGCTGTTCCAGCCCGAATAGCGATGCGGGTCGTCCGGTGGAAGGCGCTCGGGCCGCTGCTCGTATTCGGGACGTTGATCGGCGTGCTCTGGTGGCTGTTCGCCGATCGGGCGACGAAGCAGGCCGTCGAATACGCTGGGGCGGAGATCGTGGGCGCCCGCGTGGACGTACGCGCGGCCGACCTCCGCCTCGCTCAGGGCTCTGTGCGGCTGTCGGGCCTGGCGGTGACCAACCCCGACCAGCCGATGCGGAATCTGTTCGAGGCGGACGAAATCGTCGCGCACGTTCGCACGCTGCCGCTGCTCGAAAAGAAGATCATCATCGACACCGTTGCCGTGCGCGGCGTGCGGTTCGGGACCGCGCGGCGGGAGTCCGGGGCGCTGCCGCAACGGAGTGCCACGAGCGGCCGACTGGCGCGAGAGGTCTCCGCCTGGGCGGGGAACGTGCGGATTCCGTCGCTCAGCGTCGCGGGCCTGGCTGGCGTCGTGGACATCGCGGCGATCAACCCGGACAGCCTGCGCACCGTTGACCTGGCGCGCTCACTCGTGGCGCGGGGTGACTCGCTGGAGACGGGCTGGCGGACCGAGTTGAGCCAGGTCGACCCCCGGCCTCGTCTCGACTCGGCCCGCGCGCTCGTCGAGCGCCTGCGCGTGGCGGACCCCGTACGGCTCGGCCTCGCCGGTGTGCGGTCACTTGCCGAGTCCGGGCGCTCGGAACTGGCGGCGCTGGACGATCTCACCGGGCGCATCGGCCGGCTCGACGACCGATTCGCCGCGGATCTCGCGGGCTTGCGTGGTGACGTGCAGGGCCTCGCCGATGCCCGCGCCGCAGACTACGCGCGGGCGCTTGGCATGCTCAAACTCCCCTCGCTCGACGCGCCCGACCTGTCGCCGGCCGTGTTCGGGGACATGGTGCTCGAGAAGGTCCAACCGATCCTCTACTGGCTGCGCGTGGCCGAGCAATACCTGCCACCCGGGCTCGACCCCCGTCGCCGGACCGGCCCCGACCGAGCCAGAGGGTCAGGTGTCACGGTCACGTTCCCTCGCCCGCAAGCACTGCCGGGGTTCCTGCTCGCCTATGCAGCCGCCGATCTCGAACTGGGTGGCGGTGGCTCGGGAGGCGGGGGTGGGGGTGCGGGCGCGGGCCAGTACGCCGCTCGGCTCACCGGGCTCACGACCCAGCCGGCGGTGTACGGTCGGCCCCTCACGCTGATGGCCGAGCGGCTGGGTGGGGTCGTGGGTCCGCGGGAGGCCGCCGTCTCGGCGGTGATCAATCACGTATCCGAACCGATCCGGGACTCCGTGCATCTGGCGCTGTCGGGGCTCGACCTGGCCGCCGTGGCGCTCCCGGCCGTGGGCGCGCGCCTCGGCCTGGAAGACGTCGGGATGCAGCTGGCACTCGCCCGCATGGGAGAGAACGTGAGCGCGCGGATTCTCTGGCGGACGAACCGGGCGACCTGGACCCGCGAAGGGACGGAACCCGATCCTACAGCCGCGATCGGGAGCCGCGCGTGGGCAGAGGCGATTCTGTGGCGGACGGTCTCAGGGCTCAGGTCGGTCGAGATCGAGGCCCGGATGTCGGGGAGCATCCGCGCCCCGGGGCTCGCCATTCGCTCGAACGTTGGCCAGGCCGTGGCGCAGTCCCTGCGGCGGGAACTCGGCGCTCAAGTGGCCCGCGCGGAGCAACGCGTGCGGGCCGAGGTGGATCGGCTGGTCGAGGGACAGGTCGAGGACGCGCGGCGGCGCGCGGACGACCTCCAAGCGCGGATTGGCGATGCGCTCGGCGGAAAGCGGCAGGAGGTCGCTCAAGTCCGCAGTGCGTTGGAGGCGGAGGTGCGGGGCCTGACGAGACGGTTGCCGGTGAGAATACCCTGATGGTTGGGGACGTCAGGTGACGAAAGACGATGTCAGGCGATCACAGGCGATGACAGATGATGTGACCTCTTGTGGGCGGGGCGGAGGCCCTTGAGCAGGAGCCAACGTCGCCCATCATCGCCTTTCATCGCCCGAGATCGCCCGTGCCCTCATCGCCTGTCATCACCCTTGATCGCCCTCGATCGCCCGCCGTTATCTCTTGTCGATCGGCGCGTAATCCCGCTTGTCGCTGCCCGTGTACACCTGCCGCGGCCGCGCGATCTTCTGCTCGTTGTCGAGCAGCATCTCCTCCCACTGCGCCAGCCAGCCCGGCGTCCGTCCGATGGCGAACAGGACGGGAAACATGGTCACGGGGAAGCCCATCGCCTCGTAGATGATCCCGGAGTAGAAGTCCACATTCGGGTAGAGCTTGTGGGAGACGAAGTAGTCGTCTTGCAGCGCGATGCGCTCCAGCTCCAGCGCCATGTCGATCAGGGGGTTCTTTCCCGTTGCCTCGAACACCTGATCGGCGATCTGCTTGATGATCTTGGCGCGCGGGTCGTAGTTCTTGTACACGCGGTGCCCGAAGCCCATGAGCAGCACTTCCTTGGCCTTCACCCGCTTGATGTAGTCGGGGATCCGCTTCTTGTCGCCGATCTCGCGCAGCATGCGGAGCACCTGCTCGTTCGCTCCGCCGTGCAGCGGCCCGTAGAGCGCGGCGGCCGCAGCAGCCATCGCGCTGTAGGGGTCCACCTCGCTCGACCCCACCGCCCGCATGGCGTTGGCCGAGCAATTCTGCTCGTGGTCGGCGTGCAGGATGAACAACACGTCCAGGGCCCGTTCCAGGACCGGGTTGGGCACGTACTTCGACTCCGTGGCCTTGAACAGCATGCTCAAGAAGTTGCCGCAATAGGACAGGTCGTCGTCCGGGTACGCGTACGGCAGGCCGACCGAGTGACGATAGGCGAACGCAGCGAGGGTCGGCGTCTTGGCGATCAACCGGAAGATCTGGCGTTGCCGGATCGCGGCGTTCTTGATCTGGTTGGCCTCAGTGTAGAACGTGGACAGCGCAGCGATCGTGCTGATGATCACCCCCATGGGGTGCGCATCGTAGCGGAAGCCGTCCATGAACTTCTTCACGTTCTCATGCACGAACCGATGGTGCGTGATGTTGTAGGTCCAGGTATCGAGCTGGTCCCGCGACGGCAGCTCGCCGCGCAACAGCAGGTACGCCGTCTCCAGGAAGTTGCTCTTCTCGGCCAGCTGCTCGATGGGGTATCCCCGGTACCGCAGGATGCCCTTGTCCCCGTCGATGAACGTCACGGCGCTGCGACAGGCCGCCGTGTTCATGAACGCCGGGTCGTACGTCATGAGCCCGAAATCGTCCGGCCCCGTCTTGATCTGCCGGAGGTCCATGGCGCGGATGGTGCCGTTGTCCACCGGGACGTCATACGTCTTCCCGGTGCGGTTGTCGGTGATGGTCAGTGTGGACTTACCCACGGCGTGCTCGCTCGGTTCGGTGCGGTTGTCGGTGATCGTCAGTGTAGACATGGTAGCGACACCCTCGCCAAACGGTCCTGGAGGGTTGCGAGAGAAGATAGCAAGGCGACGCATGCAAGGCGACGAAGCTACCATGAGACCGGCATGAAGAGATCGGGGGGACGGCCATCACCCGTCATCGCCCGTCGTCTTCTGCGTATCGCTCGTGCAGGTGCACCGGCGCCGCCTTGGTCCGGACCCGCAGGTTCAGCATCTCGACGAACACGGAGAAGCCCATCGCGAAGTAGATGTACCCCTTGGACACGTGCTGCCCGAAGCCCTCCGCCAGGAGTGAGACGCCGATCAGGAGGAGGAAACTCAGCGCCAGCATCTTCACCGTGGGGTGGCGCTCCACGAATGCGCTGATGGGCTCGGCGGCGACCATCATCACCGCCACGGACGCGATCACCGCGGCCACCATGACGCCGATCTGCCGCGCCATCCCCACGGCCGTGATCACGGAGTCGAGCGAGAACACGATATCGAGCAGCATGATCTGGACGATCACGGCCGTGAACGACGCCCTGACCCTGGCGCTGGCGTGCCCTTCGGCCCCCTCGAGCTTGTCATGGATTTCGAACGTGGCCTTGGCCAGCAGGAAGAGCCCGCCGCCGATGAGAATAATGTCCCGGCCCGAGATCTCCTGACCGATCACCGTGAACAGCGGAGCCGTGAGCCGGATGATCCACGCGAGGGAGAGCAGCAGGAGAATGCGCGTGAGCATCGCGGCCATCAGGCCGACGCGGCGTGCCAAACGTTGCTGTCGCGCAGGCAGCTTGCCCGCGAGGATCGAGATGAAGATGACGTTGTCGATGCCGAGGACGATCTCGAGAGCCGTGAGCGTGAGGAGCGCGGCCCAGATTTCGGGGTTGGTGAGCCAGGACATAGGGAAGTTCTGGAGGTTGTGGAGGTTGTGAAGGCAGCCCGGAGAGTGGAAGCCCTCGAGGTGTCAGGCGACGATGGGCGAACTCAGGCGACCGCGGGCGATGCCGGGCTCAGCGAGAGCGAACGTCGCCTCGCTTCGCCTGGCATCGCTCGTGATCGTGTCAGCCTACCGCCGTCTTGCCGGCTCCGGCATGGGCATCGGCAGGTCGCTGTTGTAGATCAGATCCGCCACCATCCACGTCCCGTTGACCTGGTGCCAGTGGATCATGTACTTGCCGCTGTCCACGGGTGGGACCATGGCTGCCTCCGGCGGGGCGTTGGTGGCAGGCGTAAACGTGACCTTGAAACGACCGCGGTCAATGCCCAGCGGCCCGTTGGCCATGGAGGCCTCGGGCATGACGTCGAGCGTCCACGCGCCCATGGCGAAATACTGAGCCAGGTTCGCCCGAATGGCATCGCGTCCGACGAGCGTGGCCAAGTTGGGGGGCATCTCCCGCCCCTGCTCCATGAAGATGTTCGCGACCGAGTCCGCTTGGCCGGCGGCATACCACGATTCCCAACGGGTGGCCGTGCCGCTGAGTATTTGGGTGAACGCCGTGGATTCCTGGTCCATCCGCGCCTGCATCTGTTCCGGGGTCTCGGCCATCTGACAGGCGCCGGTGCCGAGGGCCAGACTGACAGTGGCGACGAGTGCTGCGTGACGCATGGTGAACTCCTGGAGGTGCTGGACGGCGAGGAACCTACGGTGAATCACGGGCCTTGCAAGTCGGAGCGCTAGGCTGGGGGAAGTGGAGGTCGGGGAGGCGATAGCGTATCTTGGCTGCCTACACATACGCAGCTGGGGTTGGGCATGCGTCCGAATACGGCGTGGTCCGGAAGGGCATGGAGTATCGTCTCGCTGGGGAGTCTCGTCGGTGCTGCCGGTTGCGCGATGCTCGACGCCGGCGGTCCGGGCTTCTCTGTCAGCGGGGTCGAGTTCACGGCGCCCGCGGGGAGTGGTGAGCCGAACCTGGACGCGACGCCCGACGGTCGCGTAGTGATGAGCTGGTTCGAGAAGACCGGGGACAAGCGGCACGCCCTGCGCGTTGCCATGCGGTCGGACGGTGCCTGGTCGGAGCCGCGGACAATCGTGGAGGGCGGCGACTTCTTTGTGAACTGGGCGGATTTCCCGTCTATCCTGGAGCTTCCCGACGGGTCGTGGGTTGCGCATTGGCTCCAGAAGACCGCCGCCAGCACGTACGCCTACCACGTGCAGATTGCGATTTCGCAGGACAAGGGTGCGACGTGGAGCAAGCCCGTGACGCCGCATCGCGATCTCTCGCCCACGGAGCACGGCTTTGTCTCGATGGTTCCTTGGCGTGACGGTGTGGGACTTATTTGGCTCGATGGGAGGGC
>JACQHC010000097.1 GCA_016199245.1 Gemmatimonadota bacterium
ACCCCCTTTGTACCGAGCGCCCGGAGCGGGCCCAGCACGACGTCGGACAGGGCCCGGGAGGCCGTTCGGGCCACGTTGGCCGTCATGTTGGGGACGCAGTAGTGGACGACGTCGTGCAGGATGTAAACGGGGTCGCGCAGCGTGGTCGGGCGGCTCGTTTCGACGCAGCCCCCCTGATCGATCGAGACGTCGATGATTACGCTCCCGGCGCGCATGGCGCGGACCATGTCTTCCGTGATCAGCAACGGGGCGCGCGCGCCGGGGATAAGGATGGCGCCGATCACGACGTCTGCGATGGCGGTGAGGCGGGCGAGGCGGTCGGCGGTGGCGAGCTGCGTGTCGATCTGCGCGCCCAGCTCGGCGTTGACGGCGCGCAACCTGGCGATGTCCTGGTCCAGCAGGATCACGCGAGCGCCCAGGGCGAGGGCGCACCGGGCCGCGCTGCGCCCGACCGTTCCGGCCCCGAGGACGAGCACGATTGTCGGGGGGATACCGGGCGCGTGGGACAGCAGGATGCCGCGGCCGCCGTGTTCGTTTTGCAGGTAATGCGCCGCGGTGAACACGGCCAGTTCCCCCGCCATTTCGCCGATCGTCGTGAGGATGATGCGCTGTCCCCGGTCGTCCTGGACGAGCTCGTAGCCGATCACGGTCATTTCGAGCTCGCGCAGCCGCTCGATGGTGGCGCGCGGCGCCACGGCGAGGTGCTGGAACCCGCACAACACCGACCCCGGTGTGAGAAGATCCAACTCCGGCGGTGCAACCAATCCCACGGCACACACGACGTCCGCGCGGCGGAACGCCTCTTCGCGGCTGTACACGACGGTTGCGCCGGCGTCCTGATACTCGCGGTCGCCGAAGCGGGCAGCCTTGCCGGCGTCCCGCTCCACCAGGACAGCATGGCCGTCGTGGATCAGCTGTCCCGCCGCCCACGGCGTGAGGCCCACCCGTCGCTCCTCCCGACCGGCGCTGAGCGGAACTCCGAAGTTCATGGTCGGGTCTCCCCCGGTTCGATTCTGGCGAGGCCGTGGTTACGCGAATGGCCTGCTGTTAACCCTGAGCGGCCGGTGCGTAAGCGCTGCTGAAGGACCAGTGAAGCCGCCTGAACGGTGTGTCGTTCCGGGGGGCGGAGGTGGGAGCCGTGTCTTGAGCGGGCCTGCTGTTACCGGAGGGAATGCCCGAGGAGGGAGTCGAACCCACACGCCGTTGCCGGCACGGGATTTTGAGTCCCGCGTGTCTGCCATTCCACCACTCGGGCTGCCGGCAGCAAGGTAGCGGGTCGCGATGGCCGGCGCATCGATCGCCGGGTTTTCATGTCACGCAGGCACGCGTCCAGAGCCGTTCTGGCCGGCTCTCGGGGTGGTGGCGCGGGGTCCCGCATTCGGGTTCGCCCGCGAGCAGGATTTAGAGTGGCGGCACCCTGCCGCGCGGCTGTCCGGGGCGCATCTGCATCTGCCGTTGCCGCACTTGCTCTACCTGCTGCTGGAGTCGCTGCCACATGAGGGTAAGCTGCGCCCGCTGGATCGGAGTCAGGAACTCGGCGTATTCCCGCTGATCGGTCCGGGCCTGCTCCAGCTTGGCCTGCTGCACGGCGATGAGTCCATCGAGCAAGCGGGACACGCTGTCGGCGTTTGCCGCCACGCCAGGCCGCATTTGCCCTTCGAGCCCGCGCCACACCGCGCGCTCGCGCTGCTCCAGCTCCCGGCGTTGCTCGAACGACCGGCCCGTCACCTCACGGAAACGGCGGTCCTGCTCCGCGCTCAGGCCGGCCTGCGCTTGAAAGCTCTGAACGAAGCGCTCCATGATCTGTCGCCGGAGCGCCTCGACCATGGGCGGCTCTCCCTCCGCCTGGGCGCGGAGAGGGGGTGCCGCAAGGACGAGAGCCACCAGCCAGGCCTTTCGCATCAGCCCTCCATCAGTCTGAGCAGTTCGCGCAGCTGAGACTCCGTGAGATCGGTAAGGCCAACGGCCAGATCTTCGGGCAACGGCGCTTCGAACGCCAGCGAGTCGAGGACTTCAGTCAGCTCGTCCGCCGAGAGCTCCGGCAGGAATGGCGCGATGAGGGTGACCGGTTCCCGCGGGTCCACCAGCAGGGTGCGGGTCACCAGGCCTCCGGTGACGAGCACGGCGATGGCTGCGGCAACGCGAAGCGCGACCGGCGCGCGGAAGAACAGACGCACGATCGGCCGATCCTGCGCCGGGGGCGCCGAGCGGAGGCGGGCGAGAATGCCCGCCGCAACCCGGTCCGGATCTACCGACCGCGCCGCGCGGTCGCCGAGCCGCCTGGCAATTGCCTCGAGGTCGCGTTCGTTCAGATTGCCCATTGTCGCTCTTGGCCCTCGTTACCTCTGTCGCTCCGTTCTCGGTCGCCCATCATCGCCCATCATCGCCCATCATCGCCCATCATCGCCCATGATCCCCTATGCTTCCGCTACGCGCTTCAGGCGCTGAACCGCGTGGTGATAATGCACTCGCGCGGCCCCTGGCGTAGTGCCCAAGGCGCGGGCGATCTCGTCGTACTCCAGTCCTTCCTGCGCCCGCAACAAGAACACCTCTCGCTGCAACCGCGGGAGGCGCCCCAGCTCCGCCTCAACGCGCCGCACGGCATCGCGTGATACGGTCTCTCCGTACGGGTCGGCGCTCGTATCGGCGACGTCCCGGTCTTCGAGGGATAACACGTCGCCGCGCCGCGCTCGTCGCTTCAGGTCCTTCAGCGCGTTCGAGGCGATGGTCATGACCCAGGTCCGGAAGCTCGATCCGCCGCGAAACCGCGCGATGCTGCGGAAGGCACGAAAGAACGCTTCCTGCACCAGGTCCTCGACATCGTCCCCACCTCCAGACGCGCCCAGAAACCGGGCCACCGCCGTGGCGTGCCGTTTGATCAGCTCCGCGGCCGCCAGCTCATCGCCCCGGCGCCACCGATCGATCAGCTCCCCATCCGAGACGGACCCATCGGGCATCGGGGCGGTCACACTCCGGGAGACGAAAGCCTGGCGAGAACGTTAAGCAGGAGGGGCCAAAAAGGCGCTGAGTTTGCTAGGCATGAGGCGGCATGGGCGGCACGGGCGGCATAAGCGGCAGAAAGGCATAGTGGCATGACGGCATTTGATTCCCCACCCACCATCCGGGATGCCGCCCGCTCATGCCGCTCATGCCGTCATGCCGTAATCCCGTTGTCCCGTTGACCGGCCGTTTTCCCGCCGGATACCTTGCAGCGATCCAGAGCCTTGAGAGCGGCAAGGAGTCCAACGGATGGCCACGAGCGCGCCCCTGCTGCGGGACCCCGCTGAGCAGGCGCTGATCGATCGGATCAACGCCGGCTTCACCGTCGAGTCGGAGGATGACATGACGGGGGGGTACAAACGGGCCCTCATCGTCCAGCTCACGGTACAGGGGGATACGGAGCTGTTGAGCGCGCCGGCGTACTATCTCGCCACGCGCGACGCGCCCACGATCAACAGCCGGATCGCCGTCACGGCTATCGTGCACGACGAGCTGGGGCACGCGAATATCGCCTACCGGCTGATGGAAGACCTTGGCGTCGACAAGCAGTGGTTGCTGTTCGGTCGGCAGCCACACGAGTTCAAGCATCCGTACGGCTTCGATCAGCCGCTGGAGAACTGGGCGGAGATGGTGGTGGCGAACGGATTCTTCGATCGGGCGGGGATCACGCTCCTGAGTGACGTGCACGAGCACACGAGCTACGGCCCGCTGAAGCGCGCGCTGGTCAAGGTGGATCGGGAAGAAGTCCTGCATCTGCGCCACGGGGAGTCGTGGATGAAGCGACTCGCGAAAGCGGGCGGGGCGGCGAAGGAGGCACTACAGCGCGCCGTGGACTGGATGTTTCCCATGACGCTGGAGTGGTTCGGCCTGCCGGACACGCTCAAACGGCACTCCGACCAGCTGGTGTACAGATTGAAGGGCAAGACCAATGACGAGCTCCGCCAGGTCTGGATGGCAGCCACGGTGCCGTTGTGCGAAGGCATCGGCATCACCGTGCCGGCGCATTTCGACGCCGCGCGGCGCGAGTACGTCATCGACTACGCGTTCCCGTGCCAGTACGACCCGGAGGCAAAGCGCTGGTTGTTCGACCAGCCGCTCACCTGGGATCAAGTGTTCGAGCGCTGGAAGGCCCGGGGACCGATGAATCGGAAGTACGTGGAGATGATTCAGGGGAGCGTGGACGGCCCCTTCGGAGGCCGCCGGTGGTGACCGAAGCGCAGGTGCTGGAGGCGCTGGCCCGGGTCCAGGACCCGGAG
>JACQHC010000098.1 GCA_016199245.1 Gemmatimonadota bacterium
TCGTGAAGAACCCGGGGGTCACGGCCATCGCCGTCGTCGCGCTGGGCCTCGGCATCGGCCTCACGACCACGATGTTCAGCATCGTGTACGGCGCCATGTATCGCGGGCTGCCCTTCGAGCGCGCGCACGAGCTGGTGCACATGGAGCGGAACGATCCCGGCGAGAACGGCCGGCCCATCGAAGTCCCCATCCACGACTATCACGATTGGGTCGCACAGCAGAAGTCGTTCGTGGGACTCATGGCTTTCTACAGCGGCACGATCAACGTGAGCGGCATCGAGGGCCGGCCCGAACGGTTCGACGGCGCGTTCGTAACCGCCAACACGTTCGACCTGCTGGGCCAGCGCCCGCTGTACGGCCGCGCCTTCGTCGCAGGCGAGGACCGGCCCGGCTCGCCCAACGTCGCGATCCTGGGCTACGAGCCCTGGCGCAACCGCTTCGACAGCGACCCCAACGTCGTCGGCACGACGGTCCGCATGAACGGCCAGCCGACCACGATTGTCGGCGTGATGCCGCGGAGCTTCGCCTTCCCCGTGGACCAGGAAATGTGGATGCCGATGAAGCAGGACCCGCTGACCCTCAAGCGCGGCGAGGGATTCACGTTGGAGGTGGTCGGCCGCCTGCGGCCGGGCATCTCGATTGACGAAGCGACGGCGGAGATGAACCTCATCGCCAAGCGGCTGGGCGACGAATACCCGGTGACCAACGCCGGGCTCGAAGTGGTGGTGAAGCCGTATACGGAGGAGTACATCGGGCAAGAGCCGGCCGCGATGCTGCTCACCATGCTGGCTGCGGTCTTCCTGGTCCTGCTCATCGCCTGCGCCAACGTGGCCAACCTGCTGCTCTCCAGAGCCGCCGTGCGGAGCAAGGAAGTCGCCGTGCGTACCGCCCTGGGCGCCACGCGAATCCGAGTTGTGACCCAGTTTCTCACCGAGACGTTCGTGATCGCCTCGGCCGGAGCGGCGTTGGGGCTCGGGATCGCATGGCTAGGCGTGCGGATCTTCAACGTGGTGATCGCGCCGACGGAGCCGCCGTTCTGGATCGACATCCGGATTGACCCGGCGGCCATCGGGTTCGTCCTGCTCCTCGTGCTCCTATCCACGCTGCTGTCGGGCGTCTTCCCCGCCCTCAAGGCCTCGGGCGGCAACGTCCACGACACGCTGAAGGACGAAGCCCGCGGCTCCTCGAGCCTCCGGCTGGGCCGAGTGAGCAAGGGCCTGGTGATCGCCGAGATCGCGCTGTCCTGCGGACTGCTGGTCGCGGCCGGGCTGATGATCAAGAGCGTCGCGCAGCTCGGGTCCATCGACTACGGGTTTCGCACCGACGTGCTCACGGCGCGCGTTGGCCTGTTCGAGGGGGACTACCCGGATGCGGAACGCCGGCGCCAGTTCTTCGACCAGCTCGAGCAGCGCCTCGGCGGCCTGCCGGGCGTCCAGGCCGTGACGCTCGCGACGAGTCTCCCCGGCGTCGGCTCCGAGGGCACGCGGTTCGCGGTCGAGGGCGTGGCATATGCGGAGGAGAAGGACTATCCCTTTACGCGCCGTGTGGCAGCCTCGCCTGGCTACTTTGACGCTTTCGGAGTGGGCGTCCTTCAGGGGCGCGGCTTCACCGGACAGGACCGGCAGGACGCGCTGCCCGTAGCGCTCGTCAATCAGAGCTTCGCCACAAAGTATTTCCCCCACGAAAGTCCCCTGGGCCGGCGAATCCGCGAAGGAACGGCGGCGTCAACGGAGCCCTGGCGCACGATCGTGGGGGTGGTCCCGGACACGTACCTGGACGGCGTGGAGAACGAGGAGCCGGCCGGCATCTACATCCCGCTCGCGCAGACCGATCGCCGCTTCATGAGCCTCATCCTGCGGACCAGCGGGGACCCGATGGCGACGGCGCCCGCCGTGCGCGACGCCGTGATCGCCGTCGACCCCGATCTGCCGATCTACTTCGTCCGCACCGTGGACCAGGCGGTGCGCGAGAATACGTGGTTCTATCGCGTGTTCGGCGGCCTGTTCATGGTGTTCGGCGCCGCCGCGCTGTTCCTGGGAGGCGTGGGCCTGTACGGCGTGATGTCGTTCTCGGTGAGCCGGCGTACGCAGGAGCTCGGTATTCGCATGGCCCTCGGCGCTCAGGGGCGCGACGTGCTGCGGCTGATTCTGTCGCAGGGCATGGGGCAGCTGGGCTTCGGCCTCGGGCTGGGACTCCTGGTGGCGGGGCTCCTGTCCCAGGGGCTCAAGATCATCCTGTTCGAGGTGCGGCCGCTCGATCCGTTGACCTTCGCGGTCGTGGCGACCACGCTGTTCCTGATCGGTGTCGCCGCCTGCTACGTGCCCGCCCGCCGGGCGACGCGGGTGGATCCGGTGTTCGCGCTGCGGTACGAATAGGCCGTTCCCTCAACGTCGTCCGTCGTCGACCTCGGTCGGCTCTGGTCGTCGAGCCCTTTGGACGGACCCGGCCCCGCTTACGGAGGGTTGTCGAGCGCTTCCCGCACGTTGAGCAGCAGTTCGTCCGCCGTCCACGGCTTTTGCAGGAAGGGAACGGCCGGATCCAGCGGCAAATGGCCCAGGTCCCGTATCACATGCCCGCTGGTGAACACGAACGGCACGTTGGTCCCGTCGGCCCGGAGCCGGTCGTACAGTTCGCGCCCCCCCATGTTCGGCATCACGACGTCGGACAGGATGAGCCCGACCTCCCCATTCCGCGAGCGGCAGATTTCGAGGGCTTCCGCACCGTCAGATGCCACGAGTACCCGGTAGCCACTGCGTTCGAGCAAGCGTTGCGCCGCGCGCCGGATCGAGGCTTCGTCCTCCACCACCAGAATGGTTTCCCGTCCGTGACGAACGGCGGGCGCGGGATGGTGGGGTGACGGCCAGTCCTCGCTGACCACGCGCGCCTCTGGAAAGAGCAGGCGGATGGTGGTGCCCCGCCCTTCCGCGCTCGTCACATCGACGAATCCGTCGTGCTGCTTGATGAGACCGTACACCATCGCCATGCCCAGGCCCGTCCCCTTGTCCGGCGCCTTGGTGGTAAAGAACGGCTCGAACAGGTGCTCCAGCGTGTGCGCGCTCATTCCCACACCGGTGTCGTTCACCGTGAGCGCGACGTATGACCCGGGGTCGCCCCACCCATGCTCCGCCCGAAACCGTTCGTCCAGCTCGACCCGGCAGGTCTCGATTCTCAGCTTGCCGCCCGACGGCATGGCGTCCCGGGCGTTGGTGACCAGGTTCAAGAGCATCTGCTGTACCGCGTTCGTGTCCGCGCTCGCCGGCGAGAGTCCGGCGGCGTTTTGCACGTCGATATGGATCGACTCCGGCAGGACGCGGCGCAGCACGTCGTACTGCTCGCTCACGAAGCCCGCGAGATCGAGCGGCGCGGGCGAGATGCGCTCTTTGCGGCTGAACGCGAGCAGCTTCCGCACCAGCGCGGAGCCCCGTTGCGCCGCGAGGCGGATTTCGGCGACATCGGACCGCAGCTCGCCGGCGGACGGCGGGACCGCTTCGAGTAACAGATCGAGGTGCGTGAGAATCACGGTGAGCAGGTTGTTGAAGTCGTGCGCGATGCCGCCCGTGAGCTGCCCCAGCGCCTCCATCTTCTGAGCATGGCGCAACTCTTCCTCGAGGACCCGGCGCTCGGTGATGTCCTCGCAGGTCGTCACGATCCCGATCGGCTCTCCGTCCGGATCGCGGATGATGTCCGAGAGCAGCCGCACGGCGAACGTCGAGCCATCCTTGCGCACGTTGACGCTCTCGCGCACCCAGCGGCCGAGGGCCCGCAGCTGCTCGCCCGAAAGCCGCCGGCGCCTGAGTTGGGGCGCGTAGATATTGGCGTCGCGCCCGATGAGCTCGGCGGGCGTATAGCCGTGCAGCTCGGCGTCGGTAGGATTGACGTACACGATGCGACCCTGCGTGTCCGTGATCGTCACGCCCAGCTGCATCGCCTCCACGGCCCCGCTCAGCTGCAACAGGGTGTGGCTGTCTTGTTGTTGGCCCGCCGCTGCCCTCGGACTCCCCGTCACATCACCCACCGATTCGTAGAGGTACAAGGTCCACACCTAATATTGGAATTCCCGGTCCAACGCGAAAGATGGGAGGGGGAGCTGTGAGTCACGCCCGAATCACTGCCGCAGCGCTCAGGATTGCGATCATCAACCCAATCCCGACCTTGGAGGCCGCCGCCGCGGCCCTCCCGACTACGGCGCCCCATCCGGCGCTGACAGCGACCGTGGGGTTCCGCGAGGTCAGGTACTCGAACAGGACCGCGCCCGCGAACGCCCCAGCGAAAGCTCCGACCACGCTGCCCAGGACCGGCACCGGGACGCCGATCACGGCACCCACGATGCCGCCGATGAGGGCGCCCCAGGCCGCCCGGCGCGAACCCCCGTAGCGCTGCGCGAAGCGGAATCCAACCCACGCCTCGACGATCTCGCCAAGGAACGCGAGCCCCACAACGACAGCGATGGTCCACACGCCGACGGAGCGGAACTCGGTGAGCCAACCGTAGCCCAGGACGCCGAGGACCATGATCCAGAGTCCCGGCAGGCCCAGCGGCACCAACACCAGCCCGGCGATGGCGCACAGCACCAGGACGGCGACCGCCAGCAGTTCGAGCATGACAGATAGGGCAAGATACCACATGTCCGCCGAATGACCGCGGAGCACCCGCCACCCCGCGGGCCTCTGTGCGCCATTCGCACCTCCCATTGAACTCCTGCGAATAGCGTATACTCTTGCCGTCAACCATGCCCGCATCTCCCGCGCCACCGACCAGATTCACCATCGGGCTGGTGCAAATGAGCATGTCCGCTGATCCGGCGGCCAACGTCGCCAAGGCCATCGAGCGCGTGAACGAGGCTGCGGCTCGCGGCGCGATCGTCGTGTGTCTACCGGAGTTGTTCCGCACGCTGTACATCGCGCAGCGCGAAGAGCACGAGGCGTTCAACCTCGCGGAGCCGGTGCCCGGTCCCACGACGCAGGCGTTGGGGGCGGTGGCCCGCGAGGCGGGAATCGTGATCATCGCTCCGCTGTTCGAGCGGCGCGCCGCCGGCCTGTACCACAACACGGCCGCCGTGATCGACGCGGACGGCGAGGTCCGGGGCATCTACCGCAAGATGCACATCCCGGATGACCCGGCGTACTACGAGAAGTTCTACTTCACGCCTGGGGACCTGGGCTTCCGCGCCTACGACACCCGTGCCGGTCGCATCGGCACGCTGGTGTGCTGGGATCAGTGGTATCCGGAGGGTGCGCGCCTGACCGCGCTCCAGGGCGCGAACATTCTGTTCTATCCGACCGCTATCGGCTGGCACCCGGCCGAGAAAGCGACGTTCGGGCCGCAGCAGCTCGATGCCTGGCGCACGATCCAGCGCGGCCACGCGATCGCCAACGGGTGCTGGGTGGCGGCCGTGAACCGGGTCGGCCTCGAGCGACTGGACGGCCAGGGGCCGGGGCTCGAGTTCTGGGGTCATTCCTTCGTCGCCGACCCGTTCGGCGTCGTAGTCGCCGAGGCGCCCGCGGATGAGGAAACGGTGCTCACGGCCGAGGTGGATCTCGCGCGAGTGGAGGAGGTGCGGCGCAACTGGCCGTTCCTCCGCGACCGGCGCACGGATGCGTACGGCGGGATCGAGCAGCGGTTTCTTGGTACCTAAGGGGGTGCTCGGCGGCGCGGTCGGGACCTTCGCGACGTCTATGGGCCGGATGCCGGCCGAGTGGGAACCGCACGAGGCCACCTGGATCGCCTGGCCTCACAACCGCAGCGATTGGCCGGGGAAGTTCGCTGCGATCCCGTGGGTATATGGTGAGATCGTCCTCCGGATCGCGCCGGGTGAGATCGTCCGGATCCTGGTGAACTCCGCCGATCACGAAGCGCAGGCCCGCCGCGTGCTGGGCAAGGTGGGCGTGGACCTGGCGCGCGTCGAGTTCTTTCGCTTCCCCACCAACCGAGGCTGGACTCGGGATTTCGGGCCGATCTTCGTGCGAAAGGACGAAGCTCCAGCGCGGCTCGCAATCGCGCGGTTTCGCTTCAACGCGTGGGCCAAGTACGACGACTGGACGAAAGACGACCGGGTTCCGGACCGCGCGGCCAGGCGGCTGGGCCTCAGCGCGTTCGAGCCCCGGATTCGCGGCCGTGGTGTCGTGCTCGAGGGCGGCAGCATCGACGTGAACGGCCGCGGCACGGTGATCACTACGGAAGAGTGCTTACTCGACCCTGCCATCCAGGTCCGAAACCCAGGCAGTTCGCGCGCCGAGCTCGAAGCCGTGCTGCGGGATTATCTCGGCGCAACGAATGTGCTGTGGCTGGGTCGGAGCATCAGCGGCGACGACACGCACGGTCACGTGGACGACCTGTGCCGGTTCGTGAATCCACGCACCGTCGTACTCTGCCACGAAACGAATCCGAACGACGACAATTACGAAGCCCTCGCGGAGAACCGCGAGCGCCTGCGGGACATGCGGCTCGAGAACGGCTCGGCTGTGGAAGTCGTGGACCTACCGATGCCGGCACCGCTCGCTTTCAACGGCCAACGACTGCCCGCCAGCTACGCGAATTTCTACATCGCGAACGCGGCCGTGCTGGTCCCGACGTTCAACGACCCCAACGATCGCGTGGCGCTGGGCATCTTGGGCGAGCTGTTCCCCGACCGGCCGGTGATCGGCATCCACGCGGTGGACCTCGTGTGGGGACTCGGCACGTTGCATTGCCTCACGCAACAGCAACCGACTCGAGAGCCGCGCGGCTGAACGGACCCCGCCTATCTTTTTCCCCAGCAACGGGCGATATTTCCTCTCGAGCGTAGAAACCAGCGCGGGAGTACGCCGAGGACCTGGGGCATCGCCCGGGTCCGTCTTGTTTTTGGGGCTCTCGTCGCAGTGGACGGAGGATATCATGACAGACAGCATCGAATACAACGGCTTCGTGATCACGCCGGCCCCGAAGCAGCGGCGCGAGCCACCCGGTTGGACGCTCGAAGTCCATATCACTCCCGCCGGCCGTGTCCTCGGAAAGCGACGCTGCCGCACGGGCAACACGTACGACACCGAGGAAGAAGCGATCGCTCACTGCTTCGAGCTCGGCCGGCGTATCGTGGACAACAAGGTCCACCCGCGGTCAAAGGGAGAGGCGTAGACCGGGCACGCGTCCTCCCCCGTGCCGCGAGAGGCAGCGGGGAGAGCCCCAGAGCGAGATCGAGATACGAGAGCCGTCCTGGCGGCCCGGTCCAGCGGTGGCCGCTAGGGCTTGGTCATTGCCAGCCCGGTAACCATCCCCTCCGTGTTGTGCGCGAAACGAATGCCATACGCACCGTCCGTGGACTTGAGCTTTCCGGGGGCCACGAGTTCGGCCTTCGGATAGCTCGCGACGACGGTGCCGTTGATCGCGCATTCAACCTTGTCGCCCTTCACGGACACCGCGATCTCCTGCGTCACGGGCTCGCCCGGCCCCGCCGCCTTGTGCACGGCATCGTGCGCTACGGGACGCCGCCCACCCATTTGAAACGGCTCGGGGCCAAAGCCCCGCAAAATGAACGTGCCGCTGCCGTACGCCGCGCAGTAGAGATAGCTCTGCGTAGCGCTCCCCAGATCGTTGCCGGCGATGACGATCCCGTACGGATGCGGATGGTTCATCAGGCTCATGAACTTCGGCTCAGTGAAGGTCGCCTTGATGGTGTAGTCACCCGTCGCGGTGTTGGCGGGGTTCCAATACGTCACGGCGGGACCGGTCGTGACGCGGAGCGCATCGCCGTCCTTGGCGAGTTTCGCGTTGTCGAGCGTGAGTCCGGCCGCCGTCTCCGACGCGTCAATGACGCCCTGCCACCCTGGAACGGAGATGCCGCCCCCGGCCACGGGGCGAGCGGGGTCTCCCTGGGCGGCGGCAACGGCGGGAATGCCGACCACGGCGGCGAGAACGAGTGCGGAGCCACGGATACGGTGCATGAGGGCCTCTCGGTCAAAAAGGGGTCGCACAAACGTACGCGAGTTCGCGCGCCGGCGCGATGTCACGGCGCCGGCTGCCAGGATCGCACACCACGCTCCACCATCACGACGCGGCTTGCAACCTCCTCGCCACCGCCTGCACCTCGTCCAGCACTCTGAGCAGGTTGCCGCTCCACAGCTTGGCGATCTGGTCCTCGGTATAGCCCCGCCGCACCAGCTCGAGCGTGACGTTGAACGTCTCGCTCGCGTCATTCCAGCCGTCCACCCCGCCGCCCCCATCGAAGTCGGAGCTGATCCCGACATGGTCGATCCCGATGAGCTTCACCGCGTAGTCGATGTGATCCACGAAATCCTTGACCGTTGCGCGGGGCGGCGGCGGGAACTGCCGGTCCAGGTCGGTCATGCGCCGCTGGAACTCCGCCCGTCGCTCCGGTGACAGCGCGGCGAGCGCGGCGCCACCCCCACCACCGCCGGGGCCACCCTGGGCCGGCAGCCCGAA
>JACQHC010000096.1 GCA_016199245.1 Gemmatimonadota bacterium
GCTGTGACCCAGGGGCTCGCCGGTGTTCGGGTTCAGGTCGAAGCGCGGGAAGTTGCTGCTCGAGATGTCGATCCGGATCCGGTGCCCCTGCTTGAACACGTTCGCCGTGGGGAACGGCTCGATTTCCATCTCGTAAACGCGGCCCGGCGTGAGCAGCTCCGGCCCCTCGGCCCCGTTGCGGTACCGCGCGCGGACGATGCCGTCGGTCACGTTCAGGTCGAATCCGGAGGGGGAGTCGGCGCTCGGCGGATACACGTCCACGAGCTTGGCCGTGAAATCCGTGTCCACCGCCGATGACGACACGAAGAGATGGACCGTGATGGGGCCGACCACCGCGACGTCCGCGGCGAGGGGCTCGGTCTGGAAGACGAGCACATCCGCGCGCGCCTTCAGCGGCAAGTAGGGCGGACGCGATCCATAGAAGCCGGTCTCGCCCCCGCCCCGCGGGCTCGTGAACTCGCGCTCGCGCTGATCGTACCCTCCGCTCTTGAGCGCGCTGGAGAAGGAGCCGCCGATCGTCGGAACCGGGTGGCGCGGATCGTAGGTGTACGTCGTCGGAGGGGCGTCGCCGGACGGGGCGACGGTGTCGAGCGTCCCACCGGAGTGCAAGTGGTACCTCAGGGACCGTGTGCCGGGCAGCGGCCACGAAGTGGCGTCCCGCCAATACCCGCCGTGAACCAGGCGGCCGTTGGCGTCCTTGTGCCCGTCCCCTGTCCCCATGACGAACAGGCGGATGGGAGCCCAGGCGCCCACCGAAGTTGGTTTCCGTTTCAGATGGTGGTCGAACCACTGGACGTGCACGTCGCCCGGGAAATCGGTCATCGCCGCCGCCGGCCCGAACTCGACGTCGCCCGAGTACGAGCGCGTGTTGCCGCCGTGGACCCACGGACCCATGAGCAGACGCTGGGGCGACTTCTTCATGGCCGACAGCGCAACGTAGTTCTCCAGCGTGCTGCCGCAGTACGCGTCGTACCAGCCACCCACGTGCATCATGGGGATGTCACCCGTCCCCGCGTAGTGCTCGCGCCAGTTCTTGCCCGGGCCCTTCCAGTACTCGTCGTAGTCGGCGTGGGTCATCTCCTCCAGCAGGTACGCCTCGAAGTCCGGCGCCAGCGCGAGCGGGCTCATGCCCCGGCGCAGCGGGGTGGCCGCGTACCAGTTCTCGACCGGCTCGTGGTCGAGCGCGGCCCGAATCTCCGGGTGGTCCGCCCCGGCCTCGCTGAAGGCCCACCCCATCTGCTGAGCCAGCTCGAACGCGCCGTGGTTGCGGACTTTCACCATCCACCCGTTCGACAGTCCGCCGAAGTTGAGGAGCAGGGCCTTGAGGTGCGGCGGGGCCGCCTTGGCTGCGTCGGCCTGGGTGTGCGCGCCGTAGGAGGTGCCCCACATGCCAACCTGCCCGTCGACGTACGGCTGGCTGGCCAACCACTCAACGGTGTCGTACCCGTCCGGCGCGGTGACGTCGTCGTACTTCTGGAACGTGCCCTCGGAGGCGTACCGCCCCCTCAGGTCCTGGAGCGCGACCGCGTAGCCGCGGCGCACGAAGTACATCGCCCGCTCGACGAGGCCGGGGTCCTCCTTCCCATAGGGCGTCCGCTGGAGGAGGAGCGGCAGACGATCGGCGACCGGGGTGCCCTGCCGGGCGGGGCGATAGATGTCGGTGGCGAGCTTCACGCCGTCCCGCATGGGAACCATGACGTTGTGGCCGAACCGGACAGCGTCGTACGGGAACTCCTGCCCCGACGCGGGCGAGGCCGGAAGCAATGGACCGAACAGGAGGACAGTGAGCAGAAGTGGCGAGTGCCCCATCGGATGATCTCCTGCTGAGAATACCCGGAGACAGAGGCGCCGCTCCCGCGTCCGCGGAGCGCCAGACGGGCGCCTCATCGGCCCAGGATCGCGCCCCAGAGCATCGGGTAGGTGGCCATCGTCTGCGCCCGGTACTGCGGGCGGAACCCGAAGAGAATCACGCGGCCCCGGCCCACCTTCACGTCCACCGCGGCGGCCTTGCCGTGCAGCTTCTCGCCGCCCAGCAGCCATCCGGAGAGGAGTGGATCCCCCCTCTCCGGATAGGCGGCAAGGACCGTCGCGCGCGCGGCGTCCGTCACCTCGAACGCGGGGCCGTCCTCGAACCAGATCGCCGGCGTGGCCACCACTCCTCGGGTCACCGGGTTGCCGGCGGTGAGGTTCACCGAGAGGATCGAGCCCGGACAGTAGAACTCCGTCGAGGGAAGCCCGGCGAGCACGTTGCGCACTGGGAGCTCGAGGGTCTCGATCGCATACGCTGTCGCCTCGTTGAACGCAATGAGTGTTCCGCCATTCTCCACGAAGCTGCGTAGCGCAGCGCCGCCCCGATCCCCAAGGCCACCCCTCAGGGAGTCCGGATAGTTGTTCCCCAGGCCGTTCCGCAAGCCCCGCGTGTTCTGGTCGGGCAGGATCATCACGTCGAACCGGGCGTTGAGGTTGCCCGCGCGCACGTCCCGGTCGAACGCCGACGTGTACGGGATCTTGTAGGTGTCGAAAATGAGCCGTGTCCACCCCTCGTCCATCGAAGCCGAGTAGCTCTTGTAGAGGGCGATGCGCTTCTCGCTCCGGCCGCTCAGGCCGGCAACGGTGAACGTCGGCTTCTGGACCTCGGCGATGGGCAGCCCCGACCGTGGCTCGGGCCCGGTCACCGCCGCCACCTTCACGCCGAAGAGCAGCGGCAGCGTGTGCGCCGTCACGTCGTAGGGCGCCTTCGGCGGGCCACCCGGATACTCAAGGAGGTGCGGATACCGTTGCCGCTCCAGGAGGGACTTCGCGTATCCGCCGAACGGCTGCGCCGTGTTCACGACGTAGCTCCCGGCCGGGTACGTCTGGCCGCTCACCGTCACCGGCGCGGCCGTCTCGCGGATCTCCACCTGACCGTGCTGCAACGTCCACAGGAGGTTCTGGACCGCCGCCGCGTCGGGCTGCCCCGTCTTGGGGATCACGATCGCCGACGGCCAGTCTGCCCGACCCGGTGCCTTGTTCCCCTGCACCGATCGTTCCTGCACCGTGGCGTAGCTCTCGAGCCAGCGCGCCCGGTCGTCCGCGACCGCGGCGAACAGCGCCCACGAAGCGCTCGTCTGGTAGTCCACGATGTCGCCGATCCCCCATCTCCCGCCCTTCCAGAGGACCGGGTAGTTCCAGCTCGTCGTCTTCGCGTCGTAACCGCGGGCAGGCCCGAGGCGGTCGAACGGCATGTCGATCGCCGTCGCGAGCGCCGCGCTCGCCGTCTCCGTGAGGATGCGCGCGCCGCCGTGATTGAGCTGATACTGCCGGGCCGGCGACCACTGGTCGTACGAGGCGTTGGAGGCGATCCCGGTCTTCCCTTCGGCGAGCATCCGCCAGACCATCGCCATCCCGAGCGCGTTGCTCTCCGCGGTCAGGATCGGATCGATGTTGGGCTCGATCGGGTCCATGTACGGCGGGATGAAGATCCGGCTCGTGTTCGCGCCCTGCTGGTGGATGTCATTGTTGACGTGTGGGAACCACTTCCCGTACAGCGAGTCCACCGTGGCGCGCGTCTCCGCCAGGTGGAACGTGTACCAGTCGCGGTTGTTGTCGTGCCCCGCGTAGTAGTTGTAGAGGACGGGGGGCCCGGACCCCTCGGCGGGCGTGCCCAGCGTGGCACGGTACCAGTCGCCGACGATGTCCATCCCGTCCGGGTTCTGCGACGGCACCAGGATGATGATCGTGTTGCGCAGGATGTTGAGCGTCTCCGCGTCGTTGCCGCGCGCGAGCCGGTCCGCCAGCCGGAAGGGGGTGAGGTGCCCCCCGACCTCGGTCGAGTGGATGCTGGAGGTGACGAGGATGACGACCTTACCCTCCGCCACAAAACGCGCGCGCTCACCCTCGGCACGCAGCCGCGGGTCGGCCAGCTTCTGCTGGATTTCCTGGTAGCGCGACAGGTTTGCGATGTTCGCCGAATCGCTGATGAATGCCGCCAGGAAGGGCCGGCCCAGCGTGGTCTTGCCGATCACGCGGAGCGCAACGCGAGGGCTGGCCCGGTCGAGCTGCGTGTAATAGTCAACCACCTGCGCCCATGTCGGGAGCTTCTTGTCCGTGCCCGGCTCAAAGCCGAGCACGGACGCAGGGGTGGGGATCGCGGAGGCGACCGTCCGGGCTTGCTGGCTGAAGGCGCGCATCGGCCTGAGGGCCGTGAGCAGAGCGACCGCGCAGAGAAGCGACGCCGCGCGGCTGGGCAGAACGGATGAAGTGAGCATGAGGAGGCCGGGTTAGAAAAGGCCGTGTGAAGTTGTGTCGAATCGTGAATGTGCGCGACGGTTTGGGGGCGGTCAAGCGGCGAGCGCGCGCCTCGATGCGGATGGGCCGACCGCTCATGCGCAACCCGGCCACTTCGTTTCGCCTGAGCGCGGAAGGACGGCCCGTTCCTCATAGCGCTCCGGTCGCTGGCGCCGTAACGTGTCTCCATCCTCTGACACGGAGGAGTCCGATGACCAGCCGGCAGTGTGCTCACACGGGGATTGTCGCGATCCTGCCCGGATTGCTCTGCGCGGTGCTTGGCGGCGGACAATCGGCGTGGGCCCAGGGCGCGCCGGCCACTGGGTCCCCAGGTCAGGCGGTGGTGAGCCCGGCGCTCTATTCGGCCATGGAGTACCGGATGATCGGGCCGTACCGCGGAGGCCGTTCGACGGCGGTCACGGGCGTTCCCAGCGAGCCCAGCGTGTTCTACATGGGCACGACAGGCGGCGGCGTATGGCGGACGGAGGACTTCGGCGAGAGCTGGCAGAACCTGACGGATGGCCAGATCGCCGTGGCATCCATCGGCGCCGTCGCAGTGCCCCTCTCGGATCCGAACGTGATCTACGTCGGCACAGGTTCGGCGTGCATCCGCGGCAACGTGTCGGCGGGACGCGGGGTCTACAAGTCCGTTGACCGGGGTCGTACCTGGAGCTTCATCGGCTTGAAGGAGGCGGGCCAGATCGGTCGCGTGCGGGTCCACCCCCAGGACGCGAACCTGGTGTACGTCGCCGCGCTCGGTCACGCCTTCGGTCCCAATCCGGAGCGGGGGCTGTTCCGCTCCCGGGACGGGGGCAAGGCGTGGGACAAGATCCTCTTCATCAGCGACAGCACCGGCGTGGTGGAC
>JACQHC010000099.1 GCA_016199245.1 Gemmatimonadota bacterium
GAGGTCCGCTTTTTCGAGGTGTGCGGCCGCCCGACGGGTGGCGGCCGACGCCTTGGCACGCGTTGCCATGGCCCGGAAGATACCTACGGCGCGGACAACACTGAACAGGGAGCGCCGAGCGGCCAGGCGATGCCGGGCCTCCGGTCCCCGTTCACGGTGAGCCGCTCAAGACTCGATGCGCACTGCGCTGGTCAGGGGCTCCGCCGTGTCGTTGCCAGCTTCCGGAGCACCTGCAGCCGATCCAGCGCCGCCCGGGTGGGCGACTCCGACGGGTGGAGCGCGTCGCGGATGTCGAGCAGGACCTCGAGCATCAACTGCTCGCGCTGAAACGCGGCGTCGAGATCCAGCATGCGGGTCCGGTCGCCGGCACTCTTTGCGCGCTCGAACGCGTCGCGATAGATGTTCTCGAGGTTCGACAGTATGCGGGTACGGGCGCGTACGCTCATCGTCTCCACCTTGGCCTTTCGGTTCTTCGCCTCGCAGTCAGGCGCGATCGTACGATAGCATCACGAGGCCGCTGGGCACTTTCGGCAGGAAGTAGGTCGACTTCTGCGGCATGAACCCGCCGGCGTCCGCGACGGCGAGAACGTCCTCCACTGCCGGTGGGTTCAGCAGGACGCCTGCCTGGGCCCGCCCGAACCTGACTTCCGCGATCACCTCGGCGGCGTCCGCGGAGTACCCGACGTCCGCTCCGTCCGTGGCGTTCCGCAGCGCCGCGACGACGTACGCGTCGGCCCACGTGACGTCCAGTCCGCGGACGGCAGGGTCGAAGGAGACCAGCGGGCCGGGCGATGCGTCCGGCCGGCGCGCAAGCGCCATGAGCCGACTGCCTGGGAGGACGGCGACGCATCCTCGCCCCGCCGGGGTCAAGCTGGCTAGCGCGGCCTGAGGATCGGTGTCGTGGGACAGGGGACGGATCACGCATTGAGCCTGGAGCTGCGCGGCGACATCGTCCGCGAGCGACCGGCCGCGCACGATGCGGTGGGTCGGCGACACGACCAGTCCCGGGTCGCGCACCGGCACAACGAGGGCCAGCGTCCGCGCGGCTGCCGGGACTTCCCGGCGGAACGCCGCTGCCGTCTCGAACCGATGGTGCCCATCGGCGATGTACAGCGCGCCACGGCCTGCTGCGGCGGCGAGCTCGGCCGCCCGGGGTCCGGCAACGCGCCACGCGCGCACGGCCACGTCCCGCACCGAGCCCGTTGCCCACGGCGCCGCTTCTTCCGTGGCCTGCGCCAGGCGTTCCGCCAGCTCTCCGCCCGGGTCGCGCGAGAGCATCAGCAGGGCTTCGAACATCGTCCGCGTGGAACGCAGGAGCGCCAGCCGGTCCTGCTTGGGCCCGGCGTGCGTCCGCTCGTGCGGCTTGATCCGCCCGGCTTCGAACGGCTCGGCTGCGACGGCTGCGATCAGCCCGGTCCGGACGCGCCCGCGGCCGTCGATCGTGAACTCCTGTTGTACGACGTAGACCGCGGGAGACGGTTCGGTTACGAGTACGCCGTCTCGCCGCCATCGCTCCAGGCGCTGCGCCGCCGCGTGGTACGGGTCCCCGTCACCTTCGGGCAGGATGAGATGCACGATGTTGTTCGGGTGCCGTCGCGCCAGCGCTGCCCGCTCCGGCTCCGCAATCACGTCATAAGGAGGAGCGAGCAGTTCGACCAAACGATCCAGCGTGGCGTAGTGCTCCCCGAGAAACGGGGCGACGAGCGGATCCCCGCCGGGGAGGTCACTCATTCCCAGGTCCTTGCGGCCGTGAGCGCCTCCTCGAGCAACCGGCGGTACGAGAGCAGACGCGACCGGCTGATTTCCTCACGATCGGCTGCGTCAATCACCGCACAACCCGGCTCTCCAGTATGGCGACAGTTGTCGAAGCGGCACTGTTCCGCGAAGCGCGCCAACTCAGGAAACGCCTGCCTCACGTCCAGCGGATCGATGCCCCACAGTCCGATGTCCCGCAGTCCCGGCGTGTCCGCAACCAGCCCGTCGGCGCCAAACCGATGCATCTCAGCGGCCACGGTGATGTGCCGGCCGCCGTGCCTGCCCGCAACTCCGGTGCGCAACTTGAGGCCGGGCTCGAGCGCGTTGAGCAGGCTCGACTTTCCCACGCCCGTGGGACCCGTGAGCAGCGACACGCGGCCGTCGAGTATCGCCCGCATTCGGTCGAGGCCCCGGCCGAGCGCGACGCTGATCAACTCGACGGGATACCCCGCCTTTCGGTACGGCTCCGCCAGCGGCTCTGGGTCCGCGCACAGGTCGCACTTGTTGATCAGCAGGACTACCGGCAGACCGTTCGCCGCCGCGACGGCCAGGAAGCGATCCATCAGGTGCGGGTCCCAGCGTGGCTGCTCGGCGGCTCCCATCGCGATCACCCAATCCAGGTTCGCTGCGATCGCGCGCGCACCACGCGCTCGCCCCGGGCTGCGACGCCGCAGCAGCGTTCGTCGCTCGTGAACGTGTTCGATCGTGTGCGAGCCATTACCATGGATCGCCAGGCGCACGCGATCGCCGACCAACACTCGGTCGCGGCCTCGCTTCAGGCGCCCCCGAAGGGACGCCGTCACTTCCGTTCCAGCGGTGAGGACGCGGTAGCGCCCACCGGTTCCGCTCAGCACGACTCCGTCGAGCTCCGTCACCACTCCGGCCGATCATTGGATGAAGCGATCGCCAGGTCGAGCAGGCGTTTCACGTCGCGCAGCGGGAGAGCGCGTGCCGCGCTTCGGGCCTCGGCCGCGGTCATGGCGCACGCGACGTACTCCGTTTCGACGTGGCCATCGGGGCGCTCCCCGTCCTCGGACCACCGCACGAAGAACACCGCGGCGCCGAACGTGCCGTCGGCGCCGGGATCTTTATCCACGAAGATGTCGGCGGAGTAGGCTCGCCCGTCGCTACCCGTGAACGCTGGCGGGCGACCGTGCACGGCTAGGTAGCCGCCCAGCGTCTCGTCCGAGATCACACCGACCCGGTCGTCAGGCGGTCGGTGGGCTCGGCCCACTCGCAATCCAGGCGCATCAGGGTTCAGCGTGAAACCGGCCGCCCGTCTCGGCGAGCCGGACTAACAGCGGCGCGGGCTGGAAGCGCTCCCCCCATGCCTGCTCGAGGCGCCGAAGCTCCTCCACGACCTTCGTGGGGCCGAGAGCATCCATGTAACACAGCGGGCCACCGCGAAACGGCGGATACCCGATGCCGAATACCGCGCCGATATCCCCGTCGCGCGCCGTGCGGACGACGCCCTCGTCCAGGGCCCGTGCCGCTTCGTTGAGCAGGGCGTGGACCATGCGCGCCAGGGCGTCCGCAGGCGGGACGGCGGAGTTCGTATGGGTCCGTATGAGGCCGTACACGCTCTCGTCCACGCCGCGCCGCTTCCCGTTGCGATACTGATAGAATCCACGCCCGTTCTTCCGGCCCAGCCGGCCGGACTCGGCCAGCCGGTGTATTCCTTCGGTGGGTGCCATACGAATGCCGAACGCGTGATGGAGCACGCCGGCCGACTTGGCCGCCACGTCCAGTCCGATCTCGTCCAGCAGCGTAATCGGTCCCACGGGGAAGCCGAACCGCACCATCATGCGGTCCACGACTTCGATGGGGAGGCCCTCCTCCAGCAGCCTGCCCGCTTCGTTGAGATATGGCGCCAGAATTCGGTTGACCCAGAAGCCCGGCCGATCCCGGACTACGATCACGGTCTTGCCCATCCGCCGGCCGAAGGCCACGGCCGTCACGGTCGCCTCGGGAGCCGTACGGTCGGCAGCGATCACCTCCAGCAGCGGCATCCGCTCGACCGGCGAGAAGAAGTGCATCCCGAGCACGCGCTGCGGTCGCCGGCCCGCTTGCGCGATTTGGGCGATCGGGATCGTGGAGGTGTTCGACGCGATGACGCAGTCGTCGCGCACGGCCGCCTCGATGCCGCGCAGGACGTCGTGTTTCACCTGCAGATCCTCGAACGCGGCCTCAATCACGAGGTCGGCGCGGGCGAACCCTTCAAATCCGGTGCCGCCGGAGAGCAGCGCCGTCAGCCGGCGGTGCTCGTGTTTCGTGATCCGCCGCCGCTTCAATCGTTCGTCGAGGACTTTGCGGGCAGCGGCAAGGCCCTGGCCCACACGGGAAAAATCGGTATCGCGAAACCGCACGTCAACGCCGGCCTGCGCCACGGCAACTCCCCCAATGCCGGCGCCCATGAAGCCAGCCCCGACGATCCCGACATTCTTGATGGGCTTGGGCTCAGGGGCCTCCCCCGGAACGCCCCGGTCTTTCTTGAGGGCGGTCGTGGCGAAGAACAGGCGGACGAGGTTTCGGGAGACCTCACCGACCGCCAGCTCGGCGAACAGCGCGGCCTCCATCTCGAGGCCGGCTTCCACTCCGTACGAGAGTCCCTGCGCCACGGCGCGCAATGCCGAGAGCGGGGCAGGGTATTGCCCCTTGGTCTGGCGCAGCACGCCGCGCCGCGCCAGACCCAGGACGAGCCGCCGGCCGAGCGGCGTGCGGTCCATCACGAGGCCCGCGAATCCTCCTCCGCCCACGCGACGCCTGGGGCGCCAGCCGTCTGCCAGCCGCCGGGCGGCCACCAGCGCGACTGTCTCGAGAATGGCGGGATGGACGACCTCGTCCACGATCCCGCTCTTGAGCGCGCGCGTCGCGAGGACGGTCTTGCCGGCCAGAATCATCTCGAGCGCCGCGCGGACCCCGATGAGGCGGGGCAACCGTTGGCACCCGCCGGCGGCCGGGAAGATGCCCAGCTGGACTTCGGGAAGCCCGAGTACGGTCTTGGGATGGTCGGTGGCGATCCGGTAGGTGCACGCCAGAGCCGCTTCCAGCCCGCCGCCGAGGCACGCGCCGTGGATCGCTGCCACGACCGGCTTCCCGAGATCGGCGATCCGGTTGATC
>JACQHC010000113.1 GCA_016199245.1 Gemmatimonadota bacterium
CCTCACTCCGCGGCGCGTGCAGTATTTACTGATCACACCGCCACGGGGGAAGTGTGCAGGACTTTCGCCGGGGTGCCTCGCGCATGACGTGGAGTTGCTCGACTCGGCAGCGTATACGCGACACTTGCGTGAAGCGGTCGACATCAAGCGCTTGCTGGCCGGCCTGATTGGTAGGCTCAGGCGCGACTAATAGGCTCGGCGGTTCCGACCATCGGACATCGAGGATCGAACATCATTCATACCGCAACGCCACAATCGGATCCAACAACGCTGCCCGTCTCGCCGGCCACAGTCCGAAGAAGATCCCCACTCCCGCGCTGAACGCGAAGGCCACCAGGATCGACGCCGGGGAGATCAGGGTGTTCCAGTTGGCGAGCTTGGACAGCGCCACGGCCAGGCCCGAGCCGGTGAGAATGCCGATGGTACCGCCGAGCAGGCACAGCACCATCGCCTCGACCAAGAACTGCAGCATGATGTTGCCGCGCGTGGCGCCCAGCGCCTTGCGAATGCCGATCTCCCGCGTCCGTTCGGTGACCGACACGAGCATGATGTTCATGATGCCGATCCCGCCCACCAGCAGGCTTACGGCGGCGATGCCCGCGAGCAGGAACGTGAACGTCCGCGTGGTCTCTTCGAACGTCGCTAGGAATTCCGCCCGGTTCCGGATCTGGAAGTCGTTGTCGCCGCCGGGGGGAATCTGGTGCTCGCGCCGCAGCACGCGCTCGATCTCCAGCATGGCGAGGCCGACCGAGTCGGGATGCGACACCTGCAACGTGATATTCCGGAGGCGATCGCGGCCGGCCACACGGTAGCGCGCCGTATTGAGCGGGACCAGAATCTGCTCGTCGGGGCTCATGAACCCCTGGCCGCCCTTCTCCGACAACACGCCCACGATCTCGAACGGAATGCCGCGGATCTGGATCTGCTGCCCGATCATGGCGGCCGCGTTGGCGTTGAACGTATTCGGGATTGCGTAGCCCAGCACGGCTACGCGGCGCCGCCCCTCGTTGTCCCCCGCGGTGAACATGTTGCCAGCCGCCAGCGTGTAGTTGTTGACGGGTGCGTATTCGGGGACCGTCCCTACGACGCTCACGTTCGAGTTCTGATTGCCGTACTTGATCTGGAGATTGTTGGACATCTCCGGCACGACGGCTTTCAGTGCCGTGGCATCCCGGGCGAGCGCCGTCGCATCGTCCACGGTCAGCGACACCCGCTGGTCGAAGCTCACGGCGACGCCGCGCTGGAACTGCCCGCCCGAAGACACCTGGAGCAAGTTCGTGCCGAGGGCCTGGATCCGGTCCTGAACGGACTTCTGCGCGCCGCTGCCGAGTGCCACCATGGTGATCACGGCGGCCACCCCGATCACGATGCCCAGCGCCGTGAGGACCGAGCGGAGCTTGTTCGCCCGGACGGCGCCGAGCGCGACGGCGATGATCTCCCCGATGAGCATCTACGGGCGGATGATCATGGGGCCCGGCCCGGGCGCAGGCTGCGTGGTCTGCCGCTGGACACCCGGCAAGGCGTTGCTCCGCATGAATTGCGAGCGCGCCGCTTCTTGCTGCTGCGCCCGGATAAGACTGGCGCTCGGCAAGATGAGCACCGTGTCCTGTTCCGTGAGGCCGCTCACGACCTCGGAGTAGTCGAGGTCCGTGAGGCCCGTGCGGATCGGCGCCGGCTCGGGGCGGCCGGCCCGCATGACGAAAACGATATAGTCGCCGCCGAAGAGATAGTCGGATCCGGAGGAGCCCGCCGGCCGCTGCATTCGCGCCTCGCCTCCCTCGGCACCCTCGCCGCCCCGCATGACGAGCGACCCGCCTCCCCCGGCTCGTCGTCCTCCCATCCCGCCCGCGGACCGTAGCTGCTGCATCACGGCCTGATCCTCGGCCGAAAGGGACGCAAAGCCGCCCCCACTCTGCATCTTGGCGAACACGGCCCGCACCTGGGCCGCCTTGAGCCCGGGGGGCAGCGTGATCTCACGGCCATCTGGCATCGTGAACTTCTCACCGCCTCCGCGTGCCGTGTCGCCGGCCGATTTCCGCTCACCGTTGTCCGCCGGCCGCGATGCGCCGCCGGCCAGCGCCCGGGACGCCGAGTCCGGCTGGCTGGGACGCTGCCGCGCCTCGGCCACCTGCTGGCGCACCTGTGCGGAATCGAGCCCCAGGACGCTGGCGGCCGATCCCACATCGCGTTGCGTGCGGAGCGCCGCGTTCGGAATCGCCAACACGCCTTGCCGGGCCCCGACATGGATCTCAACCTCGGCATTCATGCCCGGCTTGAGCAGAGTGTTCTCGTTCGCGATCCGGATGAGCACGGGGAACATCGTGACGTTCTGCTGCACGGATGCCTGCGGCTCGATCTTGAGCACACTCCCCCTGAAAGGCCGGTTGGGGAACGCGTCGACGGTGATGGTCACGTCGAGCCCGGCGCGGATCTTCCCGATGTCCGTCTCGTCCACCAGCGTGCGGACCTGCACCGTGTCGAGGTTCGCCATGCGGAGCAGAACGGTGCCGCCGCTCACCTGGGAAATGGCGGACGAGATCACCGTGCCGGGCTCCACGCTGCGCTGAATGATGACACCCGTGGTGGGCGCTTTCACTTCCGTGTCCTCGAACGCGATGTTCGCGTCGTCGAGGTTGCGGCGCGCCCGCACGAGTGACGCGTTGGCGTTTGCCGCCTGGAGCCGTGCGGCCTCGAACTCCTGCTCCGTGATGGACTGCGTCTTGTACAGCTCTTCGGATCGACGCAGCTGGGAGCGCGCGTTGTCGAGCTGGGCCTGGGCCACTTCGAGATCGGCCTCAGCCTGCGTCAACGCGTTGCGCGGAGTGCGCGGGTCCACGCGGACCAGGAGTTGGCCCGCTCGGACGACGTCACCGGTCTCGGCGTTCACCTGGAGAATCTCGCCCGACGCCTTGGACTTCACTTCGACAGTCGTGACCGGCTCGATCGAGCCCGCGGCACTGGCCGACACGACGATATCCCGCCGCGCCACAGCTATCGGCTGATACACGGGCGGCGGCGGCTCTTCGCCGCACGCGCCGAGCAGAAGAGCGACAATGACCAACGGTTGCCTGTGAATTTTCATGCTGCTCGCTCCGTTTTTTCGTCGCGCTCGATCTTACCGTCCAGCAGGTGGATCTGTCGGGACGCGTGCGCGGCGATATCTCGTTCGTGCGTGATCAGGATGATGGTCTGCCCGGCCGCGTGCAACGTCTCGAACACGCCCATGATCTCCGCGCTGGTCTGACTGTCGAGGTTCCCGGTCGGCTCGTCGGCCAGCAGGATGCTCGGGTCGTTCACGAGCGCCCGTGCGATCGCTACGCGCTGGCGCTGGCCGCCCGACAGCTCGTTGGGCCGGTGTCCCATGCGGTCCCCGAGGCCCACGCGCTCGAGGGACAGGGCCGCGCGCTCGCGCCGCTCCTTGGCGCCCATACCCGCGTAGATCAGCGGCAGCTCGACATTGTGGAGCGCGGTCGCCCGCGGCAGCAGGTTGAAGGTCTGAAACACGAATCCGATCTCCTTGTTGCGGATCCGTGCCAGCTGGTCGTCGTTCAGCTCGCTCACCTTCTGCTGGTTGAGCCAGTACTCGCCGGCCGTGGGCGTGTCGAGGCAACCCAGCAGGTTCATCAGCGTGGACTTGCCGGAGCCGGACGGCCCCATGCACGCGGTGAATTCGTTCCGCCGGATCTGGAGGTCCACGCCGCGCAGCGCGTGCACGACCTCCGCGCCGAGCTCGTAGTCGCGCGTGAGCTTGTGGGTGAGAATGATGATGTCCGGCAGCGGCGTGTCACCGGTTCGGAAATCCATCGGCACGGCGTGGCTCATAGCTCCCTCCCCAGCAGCGCTTCCAGCTGGGCCTTGGCGAGCAGCAGATCGAGGCGCGCCTGCACCAGGTCCACGTCGGCCTGATCCAGGCTTACCTGCGACGTCAGCACTTCGACGATCGTCGCGAGCCCCAGGCGATAGCGCTCCTGCTGCACGCGCAGGTCCTCCGCGCCGGCGGCCCGACTCGCTTCGGCGATCGCCACGCGCTGACGGGCGGCCAGGAGGCTCGCCAGCTCCTGCGTGAATTGCGCGTTAGCCTGGCGCCGGGCGTCGTCCGCGCGTGCCACGGCCGCGTCCCGACTCGCGAACGAGCGGGAGAGACCCAACTCACGCGAGAAACCGTTGAACAGCGGCCAGGACACGCTGAGCCGCAGGCTCCACGAGTCGTTGAGGGCGCTCAACTGGTTGCCCGACAGCGACTGCTGGTAGGACGCGGTAAGGGACGGGAAATACTGCGCGCGGGCCACGGGGATTTGCGCGTCCGCCGCGCTTGCCTGCGCTTCGGCGAGCCGGATGGACGGTGCGTTGGCCAGGGCTTCCTGGCGGAGCGCCGTCGTATCGAGCGTGCCCGGATCGAACGACGGCGAATCCCCCACCGCGCGAACGGCGCCGTCCACGCCGACCATGCGCGCCAGGTTGGCCTCGTTCGTCGCGAGAGCGGTCCGGGCGTTGAGCAGCTGGAGCAGGGCATTGCCCAGCTCCACGGTGCCCCGCAGCGTATCCGATCGGGTGGCACTGCCGGCTGCGAGTTTCTCCTTGGAGATCTTGAGCTGCTGCTCGGCGCGCTGCACGCGAGTCTCCGAGACCCGCACGAGGTCGGCGGCCGCCAGGGCGTTGAAGAATGCCTGCTTTGTTTGCAGCGTGACCTGGAAACGCTGATTCACCAGCCCGACCTCGGCGGCGGCGGTGGTGGCGCCGGCCGCCCGGTTCTGCGCCGGCCGCCGGAAGCCGTCGAACACCTCCAGGGACGCGCTCAGGCCCGCGGAGTAGGACGTGGAGGCCGCGCTCACGGTCCGCTGCGTATTAGGATCGAACCGCTCGCTGGAATTCGTGCTCCATCCCGACGAGGCCGAGAGACTCGGCAGCCAGTTGCCAATCGCCTCACGCTGCGACGCCCGCGCCACGTTGAGGTCACCGCGCGCCTGCACCACCGCCGGCTGCGCCTGGAGCGCCAGCGCAACGGCTTCGTCCAGGGTCACGGTACGCGTCTGGGCGATACCCGAGCCAGCCGTCAGCACGCTGGCCAGAAGAACGCGGGCGGCCATCCGGCCCACGCCGCCCGGCGCCCGAGATCGCTCTCGAGCGGCGGTGCGGTCACCGGGTCGTGCATCGATGCGACACGTATCCATCTTCACGTTGCGTCTTTTCCCCCGACAACGCGCTGGCGCGCTCCAGGCTATGACAGTAGACGATGAGTCGGACTGTATGTTACAACCGCAGGGTGGGCCGTCCCCCCCTTATCGGCGGCGTTCACCCCGCTCGCGCGCGGCGTGCAGGGAGTCGTGTCTTGCATTGATGCGGCCAAACGCCTCGCGCTGGCCATCGTTCAGTAGACCCATGATCTCGGTCCGAATCTGCAGCCGCATTGTGTCGAGGCGACGTTCCGACTCCCGCCAGATCTCCCGCATCCCCACCTGGTGCCGCTCCATGATGGCCTCGACGGCGGCCCGCTGTTCAGCCGTGAGCTGCAGGTCACGCTGGAGACGCTCCGGATAACTCACCTGGGGCCTGGCCTCACGCCGCGGCCCGTCGTCCCGGTCGGCCAGCGCAGCCTGTCCGGCGCCCCCGATCGCGACGCCTGCGACAAACGCGGCCAATAACAGACCCGTCGCCCAGAGCTTCGACCGATTCAGCATGATCACTCCGGGTCCGGAACGTCCCACATGAGGCGTTCCAGATCGGGCTCGCTCGTCGCGGCGACCAGCACCGGCGTCGCCACCGTCTCACCGGTTCGTCGCAGCGCGTCTTCGATTGTGACGTCGCTGTCCGCCGGAACAGATGCGACGGCCAGCCAAAGCGTCGCGCTGGCCGCCAGCGCCACGGCGGCGGCGACCCCCGGCCGCGCCCACGCGCCAAGCACTTCCCACCATCCGGACGCCATCTCGCGGCCCAACACGGTCGTGGCCGCGGCCGTGACCCGTTCCGCAAACGCCGCGTCGTCACCGGAGGACAACAACTCCCGCAGCGCTGCCCCGACCTCGGGGTCGGGTCGATGGTCGAAGGGAGATGCCATCAGGCCTCCATGATCAAGGTCTCCACGCCGCCAGCGCCTCTCGCAACGAGCGCCGGGCGTGGAACACGTGCGACCGAACGGTACCCTCAGGGATGCCGAGGATTTCGGCAATCTCGCCGTGAGAGTAACCTTCCACGTCGAACAACACGACAGCCATCCGCTGGCGCTCCGGCAACTTCTCCAACGCCCCCCGCAGGGCCTCGAACATGGCCGACCGGTCCGTCAGCCGGTCGGGCCCCGCATCCCGCGACGCGACCTCCGGCGCGAGGTCCTCCATGGCCCGCACTCGCTCCCGCCGCATCCGGTCCGTCGCCGCGTTCGCGACGATGCGGAGCAGCCACGGCCCGAACGGCCGGCTCGCGTCAAACCGGCCCAGGTTGCGCAAGGCGGACAAGAACGCGTCCTGGACAGCATCGTCCGCGTCCGCTGGATCCCGCAGCACCGCGCGGGCCACGCGGCGCGCCTGGCCGGCGTACCGCTGCACCAACTCGCCGAATGCCTCGCGATTGCCGGCCTGGGCCAGCACGGCGAGCTCGGCGTCCCGCATATGTGCCTTACGCGCCGCTGGTTGGGGGCGTTGAACCGGGTTCGTCGCCGTAGCGACGCCGGATGAAGAACTGCGCCGCGGCACGAGCCGCCACCCAGAAACTGACAAGGGCTACCAGGTATCCCATCACGCGGGGTGCCAGCGCGAACAGCGAGCCGATACCGAGCGAGGCGAACAGGGCGGCGCCGGCAATCGAGCGGCGGGCGCCCTCCGCGACGTGCCGCAGCGTGACGGCGGCGCGTTGGGAGACCTCGGCGGGCGAGGGCGCGTGGGTGGGATCGCGCGCGACGGGCCCGGTCGCCGCCACCGCGGGCGGGAGTCGCCGCGCGAAGCGGGCGGGGATCCGCCGCGGCCGCAAGGTGATCTCTACTGCGCGCGCCAGGTCGTGACGGAATTGCGCGGCCGCCTCCCCGGCCAGCGCGCCATCGTCGAGCAGAATGTCCAGCTCGTAGTTGGCCACCAGGCTCGGCACGTTCAGGTTGCTGGAGCCCACCTTCACCCACCGGTCGTCCGCGATCACGGTCTTGGCGTGCAGCATCGGGCCGCGCCATTCCCAGATCCGTACGCCCGCGGCGAGCAGCTCGCGGTATCCGACGCGGGTGAACGCCCGTACCGCGGGCACGTCGCTGCGCCCGGGGACGAGCACACGCACGTCGACCTCGTCCCGGGCGGCCGCCACGAGTGCCGCGAACAGCGGCGCCGGGGCGACGAGATAGGCATCCGTGATCCACAGGCGGCTCGCCACGCTGGCCGCAAGTAGCTCCGCCACGCGGTAGATACGCATCCGCTCAGGGACGCCTTCGACCACACGCACGGCCGCGGACCCGCACGGCTCCGAGCGCACCGCGCGCCCCGCCTCGGGCACAGGCGGCCCGAGCCGCGCCCACAGGCGCTCAAACGTGAAATCCAGCGCCCGCGCGGCGGGCCCGCAGACTTCCACGGCGGTATCACGCCACGGCAGCCGCCGGCGCTCGGGAACACCGGCCCACTCGTCGCCGATGCACAGTCCCCCCACCAGCGCCCGCTGCCCGTCGGCGCCCACGTACTTGCGGTGGTCACGCCTCAGCGAGCGCAGCGGGCGGAGTAGCCGCACGGGCAGCCGGCGAACCTCGGCTCCAGCGCGACGCAGGCGCTCCCAGTACGCGGCCCGCGTCCCGCGGCAGCCGAACGCGTCGTACAGGACGCGTACGCTCACGCCGCGCCCCGCCGCCTCCGAGAGCAAGGACGCGAATTCCCGTCCGGTGCCGTCGTCCCGGATGATGTAGTTCTCAAAGTGGACGACCCGCGCGGCCTCGCGGATCAGGCACCGGATGGCCTCGAGTCCCTCCACGTCCGTAAGGTGGCGCACGCGATTCCCGGGGATGGGGCGAGCGCCACAGGCCCGGTCGAGCGCCCGGTCGAGCGGCGCGTCGGGGGAGCGGCCCGCCGCCGCGGGGGTGAGCACCGTCACGGCGTCGCGCTGCCGAGGCCGAGCGAGGACTCCATGGGCCGGAGTGCCTCGATCACGAAACGAACGTGGTCATCCAATTGCACACCGAGCTCGGCCGCCCCCTGGTGCACTTCGTCGCGGTTGACGCCGCGCGCGAACGCCTTGTCCTTCAGCTTCTTCTTCACGCTGGAGACCTCGAGATCGGCCAGGCTGCGTGAAGGTCGGACCAGCGCGCAGGCCACGAGAAACCCACACAGCTCGTCCACAGCGAACAGCGTCTTCGCCATCAGGGTCTCCCGCGGGACGCCGGTGTAGGAGGCGTGGCCGAGGATGGCGCGGCACATCGCGTCTGGCAGCCCGCGTAGGCGCAGCAGATTCACGCCGAAGGACGGGTGTTCCTCGCTCGCGGAGTGGGCGTCATTGGGATACCGCTCGTAATCGAAGTCGTGCAGCAGCCCGACGATGCCGTACGCGTGCTCGTCCTCGCCGTGCTTCCGCGCGTATGCCCGCATGGCGGCCTCGACGGCGTACATGTGTTTCCGCAGGGCGTCCGACTGCGTGTACTCGTGCATGAGCGCCAGCGCTTCTTCCCGCGTCATCGTGCGACCTCCGGTCCCCACCGTTCCAGCCACCGTTCGAGCACGAGCAGCGTCCACAGCGCCCGCGCGTGATTGGCCCGCCCCGTCCGGTGCTCCGCCACCAGGCGGCCCACGTAAACATCGCTCAGCAGACCCTGCCGCCTCAACCGATCCCGCGACAGCAGCCGATCAACCTCGCCGCGCAGGTCCCCGTTCAGCCACGCCGCGATTGGAACGCTCAGTCCCCGCTTGCGCCGGCGCACGAGGGATGGAGGCAACGTGGTCTCCGCGATGCGCTTGAGGAGCCATTTCGTCGTGAGGCCGCGCACCTTCAAGTCCGCGGGCAGGCTCAACGCGAACGCGCTGAGATCGGTGTCGAGGTAAGGGGCACGGGCCTCCAGGGCCACCAGCATCGTGGCGCGATCGAGCTTGGGCAGCAGGCGGCACGCCAGATAGCCGGCGTAGTCCGAGAGCATCGCGGCGCGGAGTGGAGCAAACGCCACGAGGTTGCTGGGCGCGCGCTCGGAGGATCCCGGTGCACATGCGAGGACCTGAGAAGGAAGGTCGGTTCCGGTCCAGGCGGCGTGCCGCTCCCGCCACGGAAGGTCAGCACTGGCCACGAACGTCCGGAGCAGCCACGTGAGCGGGACCTTGTCGCTTGACGGCGGGAGGTGGTTGGCCACCTGCCGCACCATCTGGCGCGCCGGCCCGGGGAGCCGCGCGAATCGCGGGGCCATCACGTGGCCGAGGTAGGCGGGATACCCGCCGAACAACTCGTCGGCCCCCTCGCCGCTCAGTACAACTCCGACGTGCTCCTTGGCTCGTCGCGCCAAGACAAACGTCGGCAGCGCGGCCGGGTCCGCGATCGGCTCGGCCACGCGGTCGGTCAGGAGATCGTAGGCGTCGCGCAGCGCCGCGTCATCCACGCGCACCACCGTGTGCCGGGCGCCGAGGGAGCGGGCAACCGCGGCGGCATGTGGCGTTTCGTCATAGGTCGAGGCAACGAACGCGGCGGTGAACAGGTGCAGCGGCGCCGGGCAGTGGCGGGCCGCAACGGCGGCGATCAACGAGGAGTCCACTCCGCCGCTCGCGAACACGCCGATCGGGACGTCTGCGCGGACCTGCCGCGCCACGGCCCGCTCGACGTGCGCCCGGGTCTCTTCGATGGCAGCGGCGACAGGCCTAGGAACCTCGGCGATCGCGGCGGCGTCCCAGTACCGAATCTTCTCTGCGCCGGCGCACCGGTGGACCTCGATGCATCCGGGCTCTACGCTCTCAATACCCGCGAGCAGCGTGCGAGGTGCGCGCGTGAAGCCGAGAGTGAGGTATTCCCGCAGGGCTTCGTGGTCGAGCTGTCTGGGGATGTCGGGGTGCTCCATGAGCGCCGCGACTTCCGACGCGAACCACAGCTCGCCGCCACCTGTGGCCCGAACGAGCGGTTTCTCCCCCGCGCGGTCCCGGGCGAGGACGAGCGTGCGGGAGGACTCATCCCACAGCGCGAGCGCGAACATGCCCGAGAGGTTCGCCAGCGCCCCCGGGCCACCCGCCAGGTAGAGCGGAACGGCGACCTCCACATCCGAGTCGGAAACGAAGGCGTACTCCGGGAACCTGCGACGCAATTCGACTGCGTTGTAGATCTCGCCATTGCACACCAGCCAGATCCGGTCGCCGGGATCGGCGAGTGGCTGGTCGGCGCGCGGCGACAAGTCCTGGATGCGAAGCCGCTCCGCCCCGAACAGCACGTGAGGCCGCGCCCGCTCGCCGTGGCCGTCCGGGCCACGGTGCCGCAGCCGGGCCGCCACTCGCGCGCTCGCCGACGTGTGACGGAGCGATGAGCCATCGAGCGATGTCATGCCGAAGATGCCGCACACGGATCCCGCCTCAGGCGCCGGCTGCGAGCGGAGCCGTGCCACAGGGACCGTAGGCGGCGTACTTCCGCGTCTCGATCAGGAGAGGCAGCCGGGATTCCAGCACGGCGCGTGTCACCCGGTCGTCTGTGCGCGTCACAAATACACGAGCGCGGCAATCGTCAAGTGCGTCGCGCCACCAGTCCGCCGGGCGCAAGGTGGTGCCCGGCACGTTTCGCCAGCGGTGGGCGCGTTCGGTCAGGTAGGTGCTGGTCAGCTCGCGGCCAGAGTCCGTTGCCAGGAGAATCGTCCGCCGGAGATAGAACGGCAGCGACAACGGGAATGCCCGGATGGCGACGACGGTGGACGCCGGATCCAACACGGGAGCGACGACCTCCGCAATTGCGGCAGCCGATCGCTCGCGCCCGATCTCTGTCATGAGCTGACGGCTCGCGAAGGGAATCGCCGCCACAGGCAGTGCAAGGACGGCGAGCGCCGCAGGGGCACGTGAACGGAGGAGCCACACCAGCGCCCCTGCGGCCACCGTGACGCCGCCGAGCGCGACGGCCGTCCGCGGCACAGTCGCCGCGATGCCGGATGACAGGTCGAGCGCCGCCGGCAGGATCGCTGGCGCAGCCGCGATCGCCGCACCCACGGCCACGATCACCAGCCCCGCGAGCCAGGCGCCCGGAACTGCCCCGGCAATCCACACTCGGGCCGCGAGCAGCCCCACGGCGGGAACCATGGGGAGCATGTATTGCGGTCGTTTCGACTGGGACAGGGTGAAGAACACCAGGGGCACGAGCACCCAGAGCAGCAGGAATACGGTGCGGTGATCCCGCGTGCCGCTGGGACTCCGGAGCGGCCGGGCCGATCGCCAGCCGGCCGCGACGGCCGCCGACCAGGGGAGCGTGCCCGCCAGCAGAATCGGCACGAAGTACCACCAGGGCCCCGTGCGCTGCAGTCGGTCGGTCATCAGGCGCTGCAACGTCTCGGTCACGATCGCGTACTCGACGAGGTCAGGGACCTGACGCTCGATCGCGATGATCCATGGAAGGACGAGGGATGCGCAGGCGAGCGGCCCTACAGGAGTCCAGACGGCTGCGTTGGCCCGGCGCCAGGCGGCGTACGGCGCGGCGATCATCAGCGGCAGGGCGAGACCGATTGGGCCTTTGGTGAGGATAGCACAGCCGATAGCGGCCCAAGCGAGGACGGTCCAACTCCATCCATCTCCTGCCTCCCCGGCGGGCCGGCGGGCTGGCGAACCGGATCCGGCGTCGGCGTCCGTCGGTCCGGCTGTCCGCCGGTCCGTCGCCTCGTAGAACGCCACCAGCGCAACCACGACGAAAAAGGTCAGCGTCGCGTCGAAGATCACGGTGCGCGCGAATCCCAGCGTGAGGGGTGTGGTGCCCATGGCAACGGCGGCGATCCAGGCGCCCGGGCTGCCAAACAAACGCCTGCCGAACCAGGCTACCAACGCCACCGTGCCAAGCGTGAACACCAGAGACGGCAGTCGGGCGGCGAACTCGCTTGCGCCGAAGAGCCGCAGCGCGGCGGCCGTCGCGGCGAAGTGGAGCACCGGCTTGTCCGGATAGGGCAGTCCGTTGAGCCGCGGGAGCACGATGTCTCCGCTCTCGGCCATCTCCCGGGCGATCTCGGCGTTCCGGCCCTCATCCGGATCGAGCAACGGATACGCCGCGACATTCGCCGTGAGGCCGACCAGCACGAGCGTGATCGCAGACCAGCGCGCTGCGATGAGGAAAGACACGTGGAACCGTCCCGGGATCAGACCGACGGGCGCCCTACTCCGGCGGTGGGCGACTGGGCCACGGTGAGCGGCACGGTTGCCTGCACCTCCCGATCCACGGTGATCTCGAAGGCGTACCGACCGGCATGCGGGAACGGCACGTCGAATACCAGCACGGCGCCCGCCTCCACCTCGGTTATGCCAGCCGCTGGTTCCGCGAAGACGACGGTGCCGCTGCCATTCAGGATCTCCACGCCCGCCTCGTCGCACAAGCGAATGCGCACGGGGTGTTCCCCGACCTCGGTCCGTTTCCCCCGCAGTCGCAAGACGAGGTGGAGTCTGGGATGTAATGCGGGGAACTGCGCCACCCAGATGTGCTGGAAGATCCCCAACACCGAGAGCTTGCCATACTGATCCACGATGGCGTAATCGCACACGACGGCGAACTCGAGCCTCATGCCGCCGCCAATTCGGCAAGGGCAGCCGAAACATCCTCCGGCCGGTCCACGGGGGGGCCGCAGCGTGTTCCCACACAGATGTAGGCGCGCGGCGCTCGTCTGTCGAGCATGGCCCGGACCGCGGCCGGCGCGAGATCCAAGCGTCCGGGAACGAGACGCGTGACGACCTTGCGGGGGTGGTAGACCCGCCGCGCGGCGAGCGCGAGGCGCTCGACAACCGGGTCCCCCGGGGCTCCGACGGTCACCACGTGCGCAGGCGGTTGGAGCGACCAGTCTGCCGCCCGCAGAGCCGTCGCGCCGTGCAAGGACAGTTCATCCAGTCGGCCGCCAAACGATTCGATTAGCTCCGGCAGGCGGTATCGCCAGGTGGGTTCGCCCGTATGCTCCGCCAGGCGGGCGAAGACCATGGCCGCCACGCCGTTGCCAGACGGGGTGGGCGCGTCGTGAATCGGCTTGAGGCGTTCCTTCATGAGACCTTCGCCGCCTCCATCGGCGGGCGTGTCGAATAGCCCGCCGCCCGGTGCCTTGAACGCCGACCACGTGTACTCGGCCAGGGCACGTGCCCGCTCGATCCAGCGCTGCTCACCGGTCACTTCGTATGCATCGAGCGCCGCTGCGCTCAGTTGGGCGTGATCCTCGAGCAGCCGGATGTCGTGAGGGCCCCCCACTGCGTGCCGCACGCCGCGGGCGCCGCTTCCGTCCGCCGCCTCAACGAATAATCGCTCTAACGTCTGCAAGGCGTGTCGTTCCAACTCAGGGCGCTCGATCACCACGGCGGCGTCGAACAGCGCGGAGGCCATCATGGCATTCCAGCCCACGTACAGGGTCGTGTCTACCACCGGTGCTGGTCGCCTTTCGCGTGCCGCCTTGAGCTTGGCACGGGCGCTCTCCAGCAGCCGTTCGACGGCGGTGACGTCGAGGCCCGTGGCTTCGGCGATTTCCGTCGGCGACTGCCGCACCCAGAGCACGTTCTTCCGGGGGTTGTGGTGCATTTCTCCGAGTTCGTCGACGTCGTAGTGGCGTGCGACGACGCGAAACTCCTCGTCCGTGACGACGGCGCGAACTTCCGCGGGAGTCCACGTGAAGTAGTCTCCGTCGTCCTCGGGGCCGACGTCCGCGTCCTGGGACGCGCCGTACCCTCCCCCTGGCTGGGCCAGCACTTCCAGGACCCAGTCCGCGATGCCGCCTGCCACGCGCGCGTACAGCCCGGCCGCGTGTGGGGGCGCAGTGGCCGAACCGGCGCGCGGTCCACCGACCTCCAGCGCCGCGGCCGCGTGCGCGTACGCCCGGAGCAGCTCCGCGTTATCGCAGGTCATCTTCTCAAAGTGAGGCACGACCCAGCGCGCGTCCACCGAGTAACGGTGAAATCCGCCGCCGATTTGGTCGTGGATGCCGCCCGTCGCCATGGCGCACAGCGTGCGGTGCGTTATCTCCGCAGGCCACCGCTCGACCGTATCGAACCAGCGGGCCAGCAGGAACTCGCAGGCTCCGGGGTGAGGGAACTTGGGCTGCACGCCGAAACCGCCGTAGCGGATGTCGAACACCCGCGCCATCCGATCCGCCGCCCGGGCAAGCGTGTCCAGTGTGGTCGCCCCGCGACGGCCCTCGTCACGAGCTGCGGTGAGCTGGGCCGTGATCTCAGCGACCTGGCCGGTCACGCGCTCAGGCTGATCATGGAACAGGCGGTGCAGCTCGGCGAGGACGGTGAGAAACCCGGGGCGGCCGTGCGCGCCCTCGGGCGGGAAGTACGTCCCGCCGTAGAACGGCTCCCCGTCGGGTGTGAGAAAGGCCGTGAGCGGCCACCCTCCCTGTCCACTGACGGCCTGCACGGCTCGCTGATAGCGGGCGTCCACGTCGGGGCGCTCGTCCCGATCCACCTTGACGCAAATCCAGTCCCGGTTGAGCACGTCGGCGACGCGGGGGTCTTCGTACGATTCCGCGTCCATCACATGGCACCAGTGGCACCACACCGCCCCAATATCGAGCAGTACGGGCTTCCGTTCGGCCCGGGCGCGAGCGAACGGTTCGGGACCCCAGGGGAACCACTCGACCGGCTGATGGGCGGCTGAGCGCAGGTAGGCGGACGGCGCCCCGGCGAGACGGGATGCGGTCACCGTGCCGCGGACGGGCACAGCGTGTTCACGGGACAGATCTCGCACTTGGGCTTCCGCGCCTGACAGATCTGGCGTCCGTGGTGGATCAACAAGTGAGCGAACAGCGTCCACTCGCGCCGCGGCACGAGTCGTATGAGGTCGTGCTCGATTCGTACGGGATCGTCTTTGGACGTGAGGCGGAGTCGTCGGGCCAGCCGGTGGACGTGCGTGTCCACCACGACGCCCTCGTTGATGCCGAAGGCGTTCCCCAGCACGACATTCGCGGTCTTCCGTCCCACGCCCGGGAGTGCGGTGAGCGCGTCCATGGTGCTCGGAACCTCGCCGTCATGACGCGCCGCCAGCGCTTGTGCCATGGCGAGAATCGCCTTCGTCTTGTTGCGGTAGAAGCCCGTGGACCGGATCTCCTGCTCGAACGTGGCGGGATCGGCGTTGGCGTAGTCGGCCGCCGTGCGGTACTTCGCGAACAGACCCGTGGTCACCTGATTGACCCGCGCGTCGGTGCACTGGGCGCTCAGGATCGTGGCGACCAGCAATTCGAGCGGGTTGCGATGGTCCAGCGCAGTTCTCGCGTCGGGGTAGCGGCGCTTCAGTCGCCCGATGATCTGGCCGATGCGCCGCGCCGCAGGGGCGCTCGCCGCTCGCCTCATCGCGCGTGCCATAGGGTGGAACGTAGCCCCGCTCTAACGTGTTTGGCCAGCCAACGGCGCGTTATGTGTCGGGGACACCAACCGTCCCGTCGGGACGGCGCCGGAGCGCGTGAAGTCGAGGCTAGCGGCCCGCCGCGAGGAGCGCGATGTGGACGAGGTGGAGCAGCTCCGCTTCGGTCACAACCGAGCGGAATCCGGCTCGATCGCCGCCGGCCATGATCGGGGCAAACGGTGGCTCCCGGCGGAATCGCGCGGCGTGCGGCAGGTCGGCCAGCGGAGCGGTGACTGCGATCTGGCTGAAGCCGGTTCTCTCGGGCCGAAGACCCAGGATCGCGACCACATGCACTTCACCGCCCTCTTCGCCGATGACCACGAAGCAACCGTCGAGCGGCTCGTGCGGCGCATCAGGCGCTACCTGGGCCCAATAGCGATGCTCCGGGAGACGAAGGTAGCAGGCGCCGTCGGGCACAGTTGGTGAACGGTCGGCCGCCGTAGCTGCGGCGGCGTCGAGTTCCTCGAGCGAGACAGCAACCGTTCGCTCTCCGCGATTCCAGTAGTGGTAGATGACGTACAGCAGAATGCCGTATTCCTCCATCTGGGCGCCACGGTTCGGCACACCTTCGCCCGGCGCGATGTCGGCGAGGAGGCCCTGGACAGCGGGAAGCTGCAGGAAGAGGCGGCGGTCGCGGCTGGTCGGCGATGTTCGATGTCCGATGTCCGATGCCTGAGCTTCCGGCTGCTCGGAGACCGAGTGACGCACATCCAGCTTGGCGGCATCGGCGGCCCTGATCTCGGCGAAACGGGTCCGGGCCAGCTCGCCGAAGACGAGATCGAACGGATGTGGGCGGCTCATGCTCGGGGGAGGAAGGCGTCCAGGACGGCCACGAACCGCTCGGTTTGCTCCACATGGGGTGCGTGACCGGATTGCTCCAGGATCACGAGCGGTGCCGACAGCGCCCGAGCCACGCGCTCGGCGGACGTGAGCGGGATGGGGTCGTGCCGACCGATCAGCACGATCGCGGGCGCTCCGATCGCCGGCAGGCGCTCGGTCACATCGTAGTCCCCCAGGCTCGCCCATACGGCGTCCTGCGTGTGGCCCGTGATGCGGAACGGCGTCAGGCGGCTTGCGGTCGCCGGGTCCCGGAAATACGGGGCGACTGACAGCTCGAACAACCGGTGCCGGTGCGCTTCGGGATCGCGCTCCCGCAGGCCCGACGCCTGCAACGCCTCACGAGCGGTGATGATCCTCGGGTCCCTCGACCGCTCGGCGAAGCGCCGCTCGAACTCGTCACGCTCCTTACGGGACGCCGCCGCGGGCGCCACGAGCGCGAGCCGAGCCACTCGGCCGGGATGTTCCGCACCGAAGAGCAGCGCGAGCAGGCCACCCCAGGAGTATCCCAGGAGCGTCGCGTGCTGCAGCTCCCAGCGGTCCAGCAAAGCGACGAGGTCCGCGACGTGCTCCTGCCAGCCGACACGTACGTCGCGTCTCACGGGTGACTGGCCGCCGCCGCGTTGATCGTAATACCGGAGCCGGCGCGCCGTTGCCAGCAGATCGTACTGGGGAAGCAGGTAGTCGTGGTGCGCGCCGGGACCGCCGTGGAGCACGACGATGTCGGGACCGGCGCCGATACTCCGCGTGAAGAGCGTGACGCCGTTGACGGAAACGGCCTCCTCTGTGAAAGCCGCTGGGCACCGCCTAGAGTAACACCGCCAACGCGTCTGCCACTTCCCGTGCCGCGGCCTCTTCCGCTGCGGAGAAACCTGCGGGCACGTCGCTGTCCACGTCGATCTGGCCGAGGATCTCATCATTGCGGCGGATGAGCACCACCAGCTCCGATTGTGTCTCGAGGTTGCATGCGAGATACCCCGGCGCCGCCCCCACGTCGGGCACGTTGATATCCCGCCGCTCTGCCACAGCCTGACCGCACAGGCCTTTCCCGACCGGGATGCGCCGGTGCTCGGTCTCCCGCCCGTCGGAGGCTTCGAGCACGAGGTCGTTCCCGTGCACCATGTACAAGTACACCGACGTGTATGGCGGTCCGGCCGCGCGCATGCGCCGGGCCGCCAGGTCGAGCAGTTCCCGCCGCGAGGCCCCCCGGGCGAACGCTGCTTGAAGGGCGCGCACGATCGGCGCGGGGTTGAGGACCGACTCAGGCACCGCGGCGCGTCAACGTGGCCCGAAGCTCAACCCGCTGTCCGTCGCGCACGACGACGACGGTGATCGTGTCGCCCGGCTTGTAGGCGCGCAGGGCGTCGGTCATCTGATACAGGTCTCGTACCTCGTGGTCCCCCAGTTGGACGATAATGTCGCCGGCCTTGACGCCCGCGGCCTCCGCCGGACTCCCCGACCGCACTCCCGTGAGCCGTACCCCTCCCGGCGATTCGCTCATGTCCGGGATCGTGCCGAGGTACGCGCCGTAGCCACCGCCCGCGGCCGGGGGCGGCGGTGGTTCGGCGTCTACGAAGGAGAGCGGCGCCAGCCGCGTCGCGAGCGCCCATGCCAGGTCCGCCGCCAGACCGGCGATCCGCTCCACGCCGGCCAGGTTGATCTTCGAAGCGTCGTCGCTCGCGCGGTGGTAGTCCTCATGCGTCCCCGTGAAGAAATGCAACACGGGGATATCCGCGGCGTAGAACGACGACTGGTCGCTCCGGCCGTAGCCGTCACCGGAGCCGGCCACGCTCAGCGCGCTCACGACGCGCAGCGAGTCGAGCAGGCCTGCAAACTCCTGGGCCGTCTCGGTACCGAACACCGTCACGCGATCGTCCCGCAACCGCCCCACCATGTCCAGATTGACCATGGCGAAGGTCGCCGGAATGGGGACGACGGGGTGCTTCACGTAGTGGTCCGAACCCAGCAAGCCGAGTTCTTCGCCGGTGAACGCGATGAAGATCACGGCGCGTGCGCTCCCGGCCGAGCGGGTGGCAAGGCGCCGCGCGATCTCCAGCAGTGCCACGGTCCCGGAGGCGTTGTCGTCCGCGCCATTGTGCACCACGCCCGTGCTATCGGGATCGAGGCTCCCGAAGCCGCCGCGGCCCAGGTGATCGTAGTGCGCGCCCACGATCACGGCCTCGCCCGCGAGTGAGCCACGTCCGGGAAGCATACCGATGACGTTCTTCACACCGGCGCCGCCGACGCCGGCATGCGCGGCCGCCGGGGCTGAGGCGTCAATGGTGAACGGCTGGAAGAAACTGTCCGAGCTTCCGGGCCGGAGCCCCGCCCGCGCGAAGGCCGTCGCGATGTACCGCGCGGCGGAGTCCAGTCCGGCCGACCCGACGCCGCGGCCCTCGCGCGCGTCCGCGGCCAGGTAAGCGAGGTCGGCAGCGATGCGGTCCCGGACTTGCTGCGCGTGTGCCGGCAGGGATGTCGCCGCGAGCGCAACGGCGATGAGCGTGTGTTGCGGGAGTCGAGTTTTCATAGGAATGAACAAGTAACCGATCCGCCGCGCTCGCGCCAACCGGCCGACGTCTGGCTCCCGGTCGCGGAGCGCGCTAGAATCTGGCCTGATGCCCTCCTGGAGCGGCGGCTCGTGATGGGACGGATTCCCAGGTGGCCCGGCGCAGTCGTTCCGGTGCTTGTACTGCTCGCGCTCGCGGCACCCACCGCCGGCGGCCAGGAGACGGCCGTTCGGATCCACGGTGTGGTGGTGGAGGAGATGACCGGCCACGCCATCTCCGGAGCGCTGGTCATCATCGCCGAGACCGGTGATAGCGCTGTGGCGGATCGGGATGGCCGCTTCGCCTTCACGGCCCGGCGTGCGGGAGTCTTCGCCGTTGAGGCTCGTCAGCTGGGCTTTCGTCCCGTACGGGCCACGTTCGAGCTCGACGTCGGCGAGTCCGCCGAGATCACGTTCACGCTGGCAGCCGAGGCGACTGCGTTGCCGGAGGTCGTCGTGGAAGGCACGCCGCCCGTGCATCCGTCCATGGTCGAGTTCTTTCGTCGGAAGGCGGAGGGACACGGGCACTTCATCACGCGCGAGGACATCGAGCGCGAGCGGCCCATGCTCATGAGCGACCTGCTCGATCACGTGCCCGGCGTGCGGATCGAGTGCAAGCTTGGGCGCCAGTGCTGGATCGACATGGGTCGAGCCCAGCCGTCGCTGGTGGGCCGCTCCGTGTGTCACGTGCAGTACTTCGTGGACGGCGTCCGCTACGGGTCGCCGGCGGAGGAAGTGGATATCAATTCTTTCCGGCCCGAGGACATCGAGGGTGTCGAGGTGTACCGCGGCGCGTCGGGCGTGCCGCCCCGCTACACCGGCCGCGATGCACGCTGCGGCGTCGTCCTGATCTGGCTGCGCATCGGACGGCCGCGGCTCAGGTCTTGAGCAGCAGCTTCGCGATGGTCTGCAACTGCATGTTGCTCGTCCCCTCGTAGATCGCTCCGATCTTGGCGTCCCGATAGAACTTTTCGACCGGGTACTCCTTGGTGTACCCGTAACCGCCAAACAGCTCCACGCAGAGACTGGTGATGCGCTCGGCGGCCTGGGAGGAGAACAGCTTGGCCATCGCCGCCTCCTTCGTGTACGCCTGTCGGGCGTCGCGCAGCCGCGCGGCGTTGTACACCAGCAAACGCGCCGCTTCGAGGTCTGTGCCGGCCTGCGCCAGTTGGAACTGCACGGCCTGAAACTCGGCGATCGGCTTGCCGAACTGTTGGCGCTCGCGCACGTACTGCAGCGCGGCGTCCAGAGCGCCGCGGGACACGCCAATCATCTGAGCGCCAATCCCGATCCGGCCGCCGTTGAGCGTCTCGATGGCCACCTTGTACCCCTGACCGACCTCCCCGAGCACGTTGTCGGCCGGCACGCGGCAGTCGTCGAGAATCAGTTCGGTGGTGCTCGACGCGCGGATGCCGAGCTTGTCTTCCTTTTTTCCAACGCCGAATCCCGGAAAGCCGCGCTCCACCACGAACGCCGTGATGCCTTTGTACCCGCGGCCCGGATCCACGGTCGCAAAGACCACGAAGATGTCGGCCTCCGCGCCGTTGGTGATCCACATCTTCCGGCCGGTGAGCGTCCAGGCGCCATCGCAGGCCTCCGCGCGGGTCGCGAGGCCGAACGCGTCCGACCCGGCGCCCGGCTCAGACAGCGCGTACGCGCCCACGGTGCCCGCGGCCAGACGAGTCAGGTATCGCCGCTTGAGATCCTCACTGCCCCACAGCGAGAGCGGGGCGTTGGCCAGGGTGTTCTGCACGTCCACGAGGATGGCGGTGGATGCGTCCACCGCGGATAGTTCCTCCACGGCGAGCATCGTCATGAAGAACGTGCCGCCGGCGCCGCCGTAGGCCGAGTCCACGTCGATGCCCATCAGCCCCAGCTCCGCGAACTTCCCGATCAACGAGCGGTCGAACGATCCCGCGCGCTCCATCGCGTCCACGCGTGGCGCCACCTCCGCCGCGGCAAACGCCCGCACCGCGTCTCGGAACATGGTCTCGTCGTCGGACAGGCTGGTGAGGGCGCGTGACTCGGCTTCTGGCATCGTGCGGCTCGAGCGGTTGAACGAGGTGGCGGGAGCGAGCGTGGGAATCTAGACGGCCGTGACAGGGCGACAAGGGACGACGAAAGGACGACAAGGGGCAACACGTCGCCTGTTCGTCGCCCGTTGTCGCCTCTCGTCGCCCTCCTTCAATAGCTCGCCCAATTGTCCACAGAGGCGTTCCGTACGGGGACGAAGCCTTTGAGGCGATCCAACGTGTTGGTGACGTAGCAGGACCAGTAGTCCAGGTGGTACTGTCGACTTCCCACGCCGCCGATGTCCCCGCGAGGAGGCGGTGTACCGGTCAGTTGCTCTCGGAGACCGCTGATCACGATGCCATTGAAGTGGGTGTGACCTGAGTTGAAGATGATCTGACCTCCCACCAGCACGATTCCGTACCAGTAGGCATAACTGCCGGCCGTCGTCAGGTCTCCGGCGACGACCAGGAGTCCGGTCCCCCAGGCACTGGACAGGGTTGCGTTTCCCTGCACCATGTGCGAACCCCAATTCCACAGACCTGTCTGCATACTCGTGTAGTCCGGAACGAAACCGCCGCCAATCATCGTGGCCCACTGGACGCCCGTGGTGTCGGCTACCTGATCGCCGGAGCCCGAGATGGTCGTGGCGGGCGAGCCTGAATAACTGCCAAAATTGAGGCTCGAACCGGCCGCCCCTCTGACGCCGGTGATATCCGCGGCGACTCCGCACTGATCCTCGCCCTGAACGCGGACCCCATTACCGGGATTGAGTGCGCGGACGCCGTTAGCCGCCACGAATGCGCCCACTCGACGAATCGCTGGCGTTTGCCAGTACGCGAACTGCGCGACCGTCCGAACTCCCTGCGGCGTCGCCCCAGCCGTCGGGACGATGGCGTAACCGGTCGACCGCACGACGTACATCTGGTTCTGCATAGTGTCGGCCGGCCGCTGAACGATCCAGGCGCGCACATCCGCGTAGCCCCCGGTGACGTTGTAGCGCACCGAGTCCCCGTTCGTCGGCCGGGAGGTCCGGCTTCCCATGTAGGTCTGCAGGCCGCTCTGCGCCACCTGCTGAGCGTTCACGGCATCGCTCGTCCCCACGGCGATCGCGCGTTCCGCGTCTACGCGGGCGAATGCCGCGGCCAGCATGATCGTGAGCATCGTCACGATGAAGATGGTGACCGGGAGGGCGATGCCGCGCTCGTTGCCAAACCTGCCCACCGTCACCTCCGATTCACGAAACCGACGTGGGTGCTGAGGTCGAATCGCCGGAACGTGGTCTCCCCCTGTGGGGCGTAGTCACTGGCGCCGATGAGCCGCAGTTCGAGGCCGCGCACCGAGTCGAGGACTGCCGGCACGGTGGCGGTCGGCGTGAGCCGCGGTCCCACGAGGAAGCGGAAGCTCGCCGCCGTATCGAACGGCGCCACGATCTCTTCAGCTGCAGCGCTTCCGGCGCGCCGCCACAGCGCGCGGCGGCCCGGCAACTCAGTGGATGCCCCGAAGCGGTACGTCACGGTCGGGAATAGGTAGAACAGTCGCCCCGGTTGGCCCACGTTCGGCCGGGACAACGACACCAGCCGCCCGCCGGGAACCACGCGAATGCTATCCGCGTCACACGTGGCCTGCGACGATGAGCTCGTGACCGTGATGCCACCCACCGGGTTATACGTCCCCACGCTGTCCAGCCAGGCCAGACTGTCGATCGTCGCCGTCGCGTACATCACCGAATCGTACGGCATCAGCGAGGCGATGGTGCTCCCGCCGGTTGTCCGGCACAGCATCCCGAAGGCGATGGGAATCCGCACGCGCACGCTGTCCCGCGAGGCGGCGCGCAGCCCGCCGTTCGATACGAGCCGGAGCTCGGCGGTCATCGTATTCATTGCGGCGCGCGCGGCTTCTCGGGCGCTGAGCATGGCGTCCTGGCGGCTGACGAACCGGGAGTTGTTGATGAGGATCCGCGCGAGCGTCGTGCCCAGGATCGCCATCACGACCATGGTGATGAGCAATTCCGTCAGCGTAAAACCGCGCGACCGGCTCATGGCGTTACGGGGAACGGCAGCTGCGGCTTGGTGCGACTCACCACCAGCGTCTCCGGCGGCGCGGTCAAGTTGCCCGTGGACGTGATCACGACCGTGAGCCGCTTCAAGTTCGCGGCCAGGGTCTGGATGGTGAGGCATCGGCTGTAGATCAACTGGCCGGCCGAATCCGTGCCACAGCCCACCGCGGCGCCCAGGCTGTCCCACGGCAAACCCTCCACATACGCCTGCGCCTTCTGAGCGGCGGCGCTGCGATAGGACAGCGCGGCGGAGCGGCGGGTCTGGAGACTCACCTGGAACATCAAGCCGCCCAGCGCGACCAGCACGATGGAAAGAATGCCGAGGGCCACAAGGACCTCCACCAGAGTGACGCCGCCTTCCCCGCGGCGGATCTCAGGGCCCACGGATGACGCGCACCTGGCCGGCGCGGGTAATGCGCACCTGGCGCTGATAGCCCGCCAACCCAAGCGTGAAGGTCGTCGTGGCCGTCGCAACTCCGTTTGGGAACATCTCGACGAAGGGCGCCGTGGCCGTGAATTCGTCCAACCGAAACTCGCTTCCGTCGCCGAGGAATCGCTGCCGGTGGACCGTCGCGGTGTCACGCTCGCGGATCACGTATCCCTTGAGCGACTCGCTGACGACCACGGCCACCGGCTCCCGCTGTCGTACGGCGAGCATCTGGGCGTATTGGAGGTCGGTTGCCAGGACTGTCGCGGCCCGCTGGACGCGTGCGTGTTCCAACGCCGGACCCAGCCGCACGAAGGCGATGGACAACAGCACCCCGAACACGACCACCACGATGATCAGCTCGATAATGGTGTAGCCGCGAGTCGTCATGCGGTGATCAGTGCCCCCTCCCCGCCGGATGAGCAAAGGCCATGCCCGTCCGGACAGCATCAGCGCCATTGAGCCGGACCCAACGACGCAAGGTAATGCCTTGTCTTGTAACGCGTTATGCTGGTCGTGCAGGGTCAGCGGAGCCCTCACTCTCCAGGCTCAGGCGCATCGCCGTGGCGCTGCTCGGGCAGGCCGACGTGAATTCCACCGACTGCCGCACCGCAGGATCCACCGCGTCGCGCTCGATCCTGGTGAAGCCCAATCGTGCGAAAAAGGTGGGAGCTGTCTCCGTCAACAGGTAGACCGCCCTCACGCCGTGGCTACGGGCCAGGTCCAGCGCGGACTCCGTGAGACGCCGGCCCACACCGTTTCCGCGCAAGCGTTCGTCCACGGCCACCGACCGCAAGAGCGCGGCTGTGCCGTACAGTTCCAGTGCTGCGCTTCCCACGACTCGGTCACGGTCTTTCGCGACCACCGTCGACCCGATGTGGTCTGCGAGGCCGACCTCGGGCAGGCGACTCCGGCGCAGCAGGTCCAGGACAGGACCGAGATCCGCCGCGGCCGCTGGCGCAATGGTCAGCGCCGTGGGCGCCCCTGCGGCATCCGGGCTCTTCCGCACGACATCATCGCGTGATCCGGCAACGTCTGCGGCGCCTCGCCCCCGTAGATTCTCGCCAGTGCCACCCGTAGCTTCCCGTGCCCACGATGACAAATGTACCTGGACCGAACCAGATGCTGGTACGGCTGCGCGAGGGCCGGCCGCTCGTGGCCGTCGAGCTTCGCCCGCCGCCCGCGGGACTGTCGCGCAAGGAATCGATGGACACCTGGATCGACATGTATCACGGTGTCCGCCGCCTTGCACGCCACGACACCGTCATCTTCCTGACGGACAACGCCGTTGGCGCCGCGGAAGAGGAGAATCTGCAGCACCTGGTGAACAACCTGGCGGGCGACGTGCCGGCAGGGCGAGTCGTGCCGTTCCTCACCTGCAAACACACGATGGACTACTGCTTGACGTACGCGGCGCGGGCTGCCTCGCACGGCTTCGAGGCGCTCACGGTATTGGGAGGCGACCGGAGCGTCGGGCCTGCACGCTGCGTGGCCTACGCCTACATGTTGCGCCAGGCGATTCGCCAGCGCATTCCCGCGCTAGCCCTGGGTGGCTGGGCCAATCCGCACCGGGATCCCGCGCGCCAGGTGGACTTCCTGTTGAGCCGGGACTTCACCGCGGAATTCTACCTGACCCAGGTCGTCTCGCATCACGTGATTCGCGCCGTGGAAGCGTTTCTCGCGGAAGCCGGCCGGCGTGACGTTCCCTTCCCAGGCGTGTTCGGGGTGTTCTACTACCGGAGCGCGCGCCCGGAAACGCTCGCGCGGCTCACGCCGTTCTTTCCCGTACCGGCCCCCGAGATCACGCGCGAGTTCGAGGCGGGCGCCTCCCCGGTCGAGATCTGCGCACGCTCGATTCGGGCGCTCCGAGACGTCGGCGCGACGAAGGTGTACGTCAGCAATCTCGGGTTTCGGAAACCCGAGGAGCACTACCGCGCGGTGCTCGATGCG
>JACQHC010000105.1 GCA_016199245.1 Gemmatimonadota bacterium
GCCCCGAAGGTCTGGATCTCCGAGCCCACGATCCCACCCGCTTCGAGCGCCGCGCGCAGCCTGGCGTCTCCGATGGCGGCGTCGTGGGCCTGGAGCTCGATCAGCGTGCCACCGGTGAAATCAATGCTGTAGTTGACGCCGCGGAACAGCAGCGTCGCGAGGCCGGGCAGCGCGACGGCCGCGGTCACCATATACGCGACGCGGCGGACGCCCAGGTAATCATAGTTGGCCTTGGCGAACAGTCGAAGCATCAGATGGGGAGTTCCTTCGCCGCGGCCCGCCGCTGGATCCAGAGTAGGAAGAAGGTCCGCGTGACGAAGACCGCGGACAGGAAGGACGCGATGATGCCCACGATCAGCGTCACCGCGAAGCCCTTGACCGGTCCCGTGCCGAACTGGAAGAGGAACAGCGCGGTCAACACCGTGGTGAGGTTGGAATCCACGATGGCCGGCATGGCGTGCAAGAACCCGGCATCCACGGCGGCGCGCACCGTCTTGTTCTGCGCCAATTCCTCGCGGATGCGCTCGAACACGAGCACATTCGCGTCCACGGCCATGCCGATGGAGAGCGCGAACCCTGCGAGGCCCGGGAGCGTGAGGGTGGCGCCGAAGCTCGCCAGGCCGCCGAGCGTGAACAGCACGTAGAAGCTCAGGGCCGCGATGGCGAGGAGACCGGCGAAGCGGTAGTACCCGGCTACGAGCAGGACCACGCCGAGCGTGCCGATGATGACCGCCCGTTTGCCCTTGTCGATGGAGTCCCGGCCCAGGCTCGGGCCGACCGCCCGCTCCTCGACGATCTGGAGCGGAGTGGGCAGCGCGCCCGCGCGCAGCACCAGCGCGAGGTCCTGCGCCTGCTGCAGGCTCGCGCTCCCCAGCTCGATCTGGCCGCGCTGGCCGATCTGCGTCCGGATGACCGGCGGGTCGCCCTGCACGCGGCCGTCCAGCACGATCGCCATGTAGTCCTGCACGTGCCGGCTGGTTTCCCGCATGAAGATGCGGCCGCCCGCCCTCGTCAACTGAAAATTCACCACGGCCTGGTTGTAGAGCTGATCGATTTGGGCCTGCGCATCCGCGAGGTACTCGCCGGTGATGATGGGATCTTGCTGGACGGCGTAGAGTGGACGGAACGACTGGGCGCCCTGCGAAACCACTTCCACGGACCACAATGTCTCGAGGCCTCGCGGAATCAACCGCCGCACCTCTGGATGGTTGAGCAGGCTGTCCACGTGCGGGTAGTCCTGCTCCCGCACCAGGAACTCGCCGGGCTGATCCCCCGGGTAGAGGAGCGAGCTGAGGGCGCCGGCCGACCCGATAGCGAGGGAATCCGAACCGGCGGCGCCCGTGCTCGTGGTGTCCGCGCCAAGCAGCTGCGCCACCGGGCTGGGACCGGACGCCCTGACGCCGGCCCGCCTGAGCGCGGCATCCATACCGGTGAGCGCATCCTGGAATTGCCGCCGCATGTCCACGATGCGGAACTCAAGGAACGCGGACCGCTGGACAATCTCTTTGGCCCGGCCGGGATCCCGCAGCCCCGGCAGCTCGACCACGATCCGCTCATCGCCGACGCGTTGGACGAGCGGCTCGGCCACTCCGAACTCATCGATGCGGGTCCGGATCACGCGCAGCGCGCGGTCCAGCGCGTCCACCCGGTTCTCGACGGGGCCCTGCGATTCGTCCACTTCGAGCGCCAGGTGGATGCCGCCCTGGAGGTCCAGACCTTGCTTCAGCGGGACGCGCTCGATGACGGTATCCCGCATGCGGCCGTCTGCGCCGCGTGTGCGGACCGTGACGTCTCGAGGCCACAGGCCAATGCCCAGGAGGCTGATGGGCGGTGGCGCGACACTGAGGACGACGAGGCCAGCAATGATGATGAGTCGATTACGGATGTTTGCGGGCATTCCGATCGGTGACGGCGCGACGAAGAGGCGTTAATGACTAGTGGACGTGCCGAACGCTGTCAACGCGGAGCGCGCCGCTCGGAAATCCTTGTCCAGCTGTCGCTTGAGGGCATCCGGTGAGGGGAAATGCATTACGTCGCGCAGGCGGGCAACCCAGGCAACCTTGACCAGGGTGTCGTAGAGATCGGGCTCAACGTCGAGCAGGTGGATCTCGAGCGAGCGCTCCGGGTCGCCGAACGTGGGACGCGGTCCGAGATGCATCATGCCGCCCGCCGCCCCGTCCCGCCACTCGACGCGCACGGCGTACACGCCGTCAGGTGGGAGCAGCTTGCGGCGGTCCGGCGGCCGCAGGTTGATCGTGCGGTAACCCACCGAGCGCCCCCGGCCCGCGCCCAGGACCACCGGCGCTGTGAGGCTGTACGGGCGCCCGAGGAACCGTCGGGCCGTGTCGAGGTCCCCGCCGGCCACGGCACGGCGAATGAGGCTGGAAGACACGGCGCGGCCGTCGAGCGTAACGGGCGGCACCACGTCCACGTCAAACCCCAGCTCGGTGCCGAGGCGGCGCAGCACGGAGACATCGCCGGAGCGCCCCCTGCCGAACCCATGGTCCTCACCGATCACCAGCTCTTTCACGGCGAATCGGTCGAGCAGCCAGCGGACGAATCGGTCGGGCGCGAAATGGGCCAGCGCCTCGGTGAACCGGAGAAACACGGCGACGTTCAACGCGCTCTGCGCCAGGATCTCGCGCCGTTCCTCGGGCAGCGTGAGCAGCGGCGGGGCGGCTCTCGGATTCACGATTTCCAGCGGATGGGGCTCGAACGTGACGAGCACGCTCTGCCTGCCGGCCCTCCGCGCGCGCACGGCGATCTCCTCGAGGACGCGGTGATGCCCGAGGTGGACGCCATCGAAGCTGCCGACGGTGGCGACCGTTCCGTTGTCGGTGTGGCTCACGGGGCGAGGACCACGCGTGGACGAGCCTCGCCGCCAACGACGTCCGCGATCGCTACCAGGCGCCCGTCCGCCGCGGCCACCAGCGCAGCGGGCCCCGGAGCGGCGGCCGCGACGGGCACGGCGCGCCCGTGCCCGATCTCCAGGCACGCTGCCTCGTCTACGGTCGCCGCCGGGAGGTGCCGCACGGCGTCCTGCGGCGGACGCAAGGCCTCGCGCAGCACGTCGGCTCCCCGGTCGAGGGCCACGGCGTCTTCGACAACGAAGGGCCCGACGGCGTGGCGCCGGAGCGACGCGAGGTGGGCCCCGCACCCCAGGAGCTCACCGAGCTCCCGCGCAAGGGAGCGGATGTAGGTGCCGCTGGAGACGCGCGCAGCGAACCGGACAAATGGTCCGTCCCGCCCCGTGAGATCGAATCGGGTGATCTCCACCGCGACGGGATGCAACGTGACCGCCTCACCGCGTCGCGCACGGCGATGCGCGCGCTCGCCGGCGACGTGCTTGGCCGAATACGCGGGGGGAACCTGCTGGCGTGCGCCGGTGAGCTCCTGCATCGCCTGCGCGATCGCGGGATCACCCAGGTGTCGCCAGGCGTCGCTCGCACGGAGGGGCGTTCCGCTTGCGTCGTCGGTGTCGGTGGTGGTGCCGAGGCCAATGGCTCCCGTGTAGAGCTTCGGGAGGTCCGAGACGAACTGAGCCAGCCGCGTGGCGTATCCGACCAGGACCACGAGGAGTCCAGTGGCGAAGGGGTCCAGCGTGCCCGCGTGTCCCACGCGGCGCGTTCGGAAGGCCCGCCGGACGATGGCGACCACGTCGTGCGACGTCGGTCCCGCGGGCTTGTCAACGAGCAGCAGGCCGTCGCTCAGGATGCGGGCTCGTCGCGCTTGATTTCGGCAAGGAGCTGGTCAATGCGCGCCGCGTTTTCGAGCGTGCGATCCAGCACGAAATGCAGCTCCGGGGCGGTCCGCAGCGCCAGCGTGCGGGCGAGGCGTGTGCGGAGGAACCCCCGAGCGCTGTTCAGCCCGTCCATCGCCGCCGCCTTCTCGTCGTCCGATCCCATGACGCTCACGTGGATCGTGGCGGACGATGCATCCGGCGCCACCCTGGCTGCCGTGATGGTCACGAATCCGACCCGCGGGTCCTTGAGCTCGGTAGCCACGGAGTCGGCCACCGCCGCCTGGACCAGCGCGGCCAGCCGCTCCGGACGGTGGCGGGACGGTCGCCTCATCGGAAAGCCGTGGCGGAATCAATGATGCGGGCTAACGGTTCCCCCGCCACGAAGCGATCGGCGGCGCTCAGCACCTCCTCCGCGTGGCGGCGGCTCTCGGCCACGACGCAGCAGGCGAGCTCCGCCCGCTGCCACAGATCCTGGTGGGCCGTCTCCGCCACGGAGACGTTGAACCGGCGATGCAGGCGGTCCTTGAGACTCGCCAGGATCTGCCGCTTGTCCTTCAGCGACTGGCACCCGTTGAGATGCAGGTCCCAGGTGACGATGCCCACCACCACCTCAGGCGTCCTTGACGGAACCGGCGGGCGCCAGGGTCCGAGCGACCTCCTCGATGCGGTAGACCTCCAGCACGTCGCCCACCTTCACGTCGTTGAAGTTCTCGACCCCGATGCCGCACTCGAGGCCCTCCTTCACCTCGCGCACGTCTTCCTTGAAGCGGCGCAGGCTCCCGATTTGCCCGTCGTACACTACGATGCCGTCGCGCACGACGCGGATACGGGCAGCGCGGCGGATCGTGCCACTCCGCACGTAACAGCCGGCCACCGTGCCCACGCCAGAGATCTTGAAAATCTGCCGCACTTCCGCCTCTCCGAGCACGATCTCTTTCTGCTCCGGCGCCAACATGCCTTCCAGCGCGGCCTTCACGTCCTCAATCGCTTCGTAGATCACGCGGTAGGTGCGGATGTCCACCTTCTCCCGCTCCGCAGCCGCCCGGGCGTTGGCATCGGGGCGCACGTGGAACCCCACGACGATCGCTTCGGACGCCTTGGCGAGGAGGACATCGCTCTCGTTGATGGCGCCGACGCCCCGATGCACCACCTCGACCCGGACTTCGGGAGCTGACAGCTGCGCGAACGCGTCGGCGAGCGCCTCCGCCGGTCCGCCCTGGTCGGCCTTGATGATGATCCGCAGGACCTGGGCTTTGCCCTCGCCAATCTGTTTGGAGAGCTCCTCGAGCGACACGCCACGGCTGGTGCGCCGGTGATGCGCTTCGCGGTCGAGTCGCTGGCGCTTCTGGGCGATGTCACGCGCCTCCTGCGCGTTGGGCACGACCATGAACCCGTCTCCCGCCTGGGGTACGCTGTCGAATCCGAGAACCTGGACCGGCAGCGAAGGGCCAGCCTCGTCCACGCGACTCCCGCGCTCGTCCATCAGGGCCCGCACGCGTCCTGCCAGGTGGCCGCAGATGAAGTCGTCTCCCCCCTTGAGCGTGCCCGTCTGAACCAGCACCGTAGCCACCGGCCCCTTGCCCGGGTCAAGAGCGCTTTCGATCACCGTCCCCTTCGCGGGCCGCGCCGGGTTCGCCCGGCGGTCGAGCACGTCGGCCTGCAGCAGGATCTTGTCGAGCAACTCGTCGATGCCGCTGCCCGTCTTGGCGGAGATCGCCGACGCCATCGTATCGCCGCCGAAATCCTCGGGGACGACGCCGTGCGGGAGCAGGTCGCGTTTGACCTTCTCCACGTTGGCGGTCGGCAGGTCGATCTTGTTGATCGCGACGACGATCGGCACACCGGCGTTCTTGGCGTGACTGATCGCCTCGACCGTCTGCGGCATCACCTGGTCGTCCGCCGCCACCACGAGTACCACGAGGTCGGTGACCTGCGCGCCACGGGCGCGCATCGCCGTGAAGGCCTCGTGGCCCGGCGTGTCGAGGAACGTGATTCCCTTTCCGTTCGGCAGCTTGACGTGATAGGCGCCGATGTGCTGGGTGATGCCCCCGGACTCTCCGGCGATGACGTTGGCCTTGCGGACGTAGTCGAGCAGGGACGTCTTGCCATGGTCGACGTGACCCATGACCGTCACCACCGGCGGCCGCGGGACAAGATCTTCCGGGCGGTCTTCGGCTTCCTTGGTCGACGTCTCGGGCACGTACTCCGATTCCTGCACGGCCCGGAAGCCGAAGGCTTCAGCGATGAGCTCGATCTGATCGAAGTCCAGGCGCTGGTTGACCGTCACCATCATCCCCAGCTCTTTGAAGCAGAAGGTGACGATTTGGGTCGGAGGCACGTTCAGAATCCCGGCCAGCTCGGAGACCGTGATGAACTCGTTCACCCGGACCGTGGTCCGCTCGCGGGCCTCCTCTTCGGCGCGGCGCAGCGCCTCGGCCTCGCGCACGCCGCCTTCCTCCTCGCGCCGCCGCGGTCCTTTGCGAATGCCGGGTCCCTTCAGGGACGCGAGCGTCCGGCTGATGTTCGCCTGCACCGCTTCCTGGTCCACCAGGCTCCGCTTGCCCTTCTTGCGCTTCTTCTTGTCGCGCCGCCGGTCCTCCAGCGACTCACCGGGCGCCGCGGACGCGACAGGCCGCGGCGTCTGCACGCCCGGCGTGGCCGAAGCGACAGGCTTGATCCACTGCGCTGGGGCCGGTCGCGGAATGCGCCTGGGAATGACCGGTTCCGGCCTCTGTTCTCCCTCTCCGGGGGTGGCGACGCCCGCCTCGGGCGACATCGGAGCTGGCTGGGACTCCGGGGCTTCGGCAATGGCCGCCTCGGCGAGCTCGTCCGGCGCAGGTTCCCGAAACAGGGCCGCCGCCCGCTCTTCGAGCGACGGTTTGGGTTCCGGTGTCACGACCAGGCGCAACTCCTGGTCGACGAGGGCGGCGGCGGCGGCCTCGCGACGCCGCTCTTCTTCTTGCGCCTCTCGCTCGGCCACTTCAGCGGCCGTGCGGCGGCGGCGCTTGGGCCGCGCGTCTGGCGCGGGCGGTGGCGCCTCAGCGGGGGCCTTGGCCTTCGCGGCTCTCGCCCGCCGTGTCCGCGGTGCGGCGGCCGGCTCGCTTCGCTTGCGCTTCTCCCGCTCCCAGCGGGCGCGCACCAGGGCCACCTGGGCGGAATCCAGGGCCGATAGATGGCTCCGGACGTGGATCTCCAGCTCCGTGAGCAGCCGCATCAACTGCTCGGCGTCCACGCCGAACTCGGCGGCCAGGTCGTGCACCCGCGTCTTCGTGATCATGCCTCTTTCGTCCCTTCTTCGAAAAACCGCCGCACCCCTACGAGCGCAGCATGCCCGCCGCGAGCCGGGGGTCTCTCACACCCGCCGCTTGGACTGTCGCCCGGCCGAGCCGGTGTCCCATCTCCCGGGCTCCGGGGCCCAGCAACACCGGCACACGCCGGCCCTGCGCCAGCCGCAACACCTTGTCGGCCGTCCGGGGCCCGTAGTCACCCGCCAATACCACGAGGGCGAGGTCGCCGCGCTGGAGGCCGGCCCGCACGCCGGCCACGCCGACCACCGCGGAGCCGGCCCGAAGGCCTAACCCCAACAGGCGCAGCCCCCGCTCCGTCACGGTGTCGACGGCGGCGCCTCTTCAGCGGCGGCGGCGGCGTTGCCCGTCGCGGCCGGGGCCCCGGCCTCGCCTTCCCCGCTCTCCTCCGTGAGCTCAGCGAGGAAGGCCATAAGCGTGTCCGCGTACTCCGGGGTCATCCCATCGATCTTCAGCAGATCGTCGCGCTCGAAGTCCAGCATGTCGCGCAGCGTGCGAATGCCGGCGGCGTCCAGCACGCGAAGGGCGTCCGGCGACAGCCCCTTCAGCTCGTCGAGCCGCACTTCCGCCGCCAACTCGTCCGCCGGCGGCAACGGGGCGAACAGCGGGCCCTCGCCGCCGCGCTCCAGCCACTCCCGGCTCGAGAACAGGTCGATCTTCCACCCCGTCAGCTCGGAGGCGAGACGCACGTTCTGTCCGTTGCGTCCGATCGCCAGCGAGAGCTGGTCTTCGTCTACGATGGCTTGAATGGTCCGGTTCTCGGGATCCGAGAACACGCGCGACACGCGAGCCGGCGCCAGCGCCAGACGGGCGAAGCGCTCGGGATCCGGGGACCAGGGAACGATGTCGATCCGCTCCCCGCTCAGCTCGTTCACCACGGCTTGCACACGGCTTCCCTTCAGCCCGACGCAGGCACCCACGGGGTCGATCGCGTCGTCGCGGCTCGCCACCGCGATCTTGGTCCGGCTGCCCACTTCCCGGGCCGCCGCCCGAATCTCCACGACGCCCTGCTGAATTTCCGGCACTTCGAGCTTGAACAGCGCCCGGACGAACAACGGGTCCCCGCGGGAGAGGATCAGGCGCGGCCCTTTCGGCGTTTCCTCCAACCGCTTGAGGACCGCGCGGATCGTGTCGCCCTGATGGAAGTGTTCCCGGTGGTTCTGTTCGCGATAGGGGATGATGGCTTCTGCTTCGCGGAACTTGTTCAGCATAATGACGAGTTTGCCGCGCTCGATCTGTTGGATCTCTCCCGACAACAGCTCGCCCACCTTGTCGGTGAACTCCTCCCGGATGCGGGCCCGCTCTCCTTCCCGCACCCGCTGGATGATACGCTGTTTGGCCGCCTGGACGGCGCTCCGCCCGAACGCGTCGAACGGTACATCCTCTTCCAGTACATCACCGACCTGGAACTGTGTGTCCTCCCACCGCGCCTCTTCCAGGGAGACTTGAGACCCGGGGTCTTCCACGGATTCTACGACCGTTCGGAGAACGGCCACGCGGATGGTCCCGTGGAATTCGTCGATTTCGATGTCGGCCCGCACGTTCGGACCGTACCGCTTTACGAGGGCGGCATGAATGCCGTCGCGGAGCAATTCGACCAGCTCGCCGCGCTCCAACTGTTTCGCGTTTGCGAGCTCGCGGAGCGCCGCAACCACTTCGCCGGAAGTCGCCATCCTGTGCCTGGCTCCAGATTAGAGAGTGTTCTCAGCCCCAGTCCACGGCCAGCCGGGCGTCCCGTACCTCGGCCAGCGGGACCGTCACGGTCGACGCTTCTCCTGTGAGCCGCAACGTCACCGTGCCTGCCATGCGGTCCACGGCGACGATGGTCGCTCGGACCCGCCCCCGGCCCGGCAGCCGCACCACCACGTCGCGGCCCGTGAACCGCTCCCAGTGCTCCGGCCACCGAACCGGTCGCTCGATGCCGGGCGACGAGACCTCCAAGACGTAGTCCTGGCCGATCAGGCCGGTCTCATCGAGCCAGCGCTCCAGGACCCGGCTCACGGTCTCGCAATCGGCGACGGTCACGCCGTGGCCGGGCGTGCTATCGGGGCGGTCAATCCGCACCTGAAGACGAGCGCGCCGTGAGCCTGAATGCCGGACATCTACGACCTCGAAGCCGAGCGTGTCCACGCGCTCGCGGATCTCGGCGGTCAGGTCGGGAAGAGCGGTTGACATCGCTGCGGCAAAAAAAAGCGCGGGCCGAACTTCGCCCGCACCACGAAAGCCAATCTACCGGCTAGTCGACGCCGGGTCAAGCGACGGCATGCCGACGTACGCCAGCATGCGTCCGGCACGGCCGTGTGAGCCACGGTGTGAATGAAAACGGGACCCATCGTGGACCGTACACCAGGGGCTGGACGTGGTGTCCGCTACGCCGAGTCGCCCGAGGCGGGCGAGAATCTGCTCCCTCAAGTCCAGTCGACTGGGACCTGTAGCCCTTTCCCCCTTCACCTGAAGGACCACCTCCGGGCCCACCTCATAGCAGTCACCGCAAATCGCTATTCCACAGTGACTTACGATCGCGTCTGACGAGGGTTCCGACAGCATTCGGATGGCGGCCACGCCGGCTTCAATGATGCCGGCCGCGAGGCCTCGCCAGCCCGCGTGAAGCAGGCCGACAACCGGCCTGTCCGGGACGGCGAGATACACCGGCACGCAGTCGGCAACGGTGACGGCGAGAAGCAGCCCACGCTCACCGGTCACGTGACCGTCCACATCCGGCCATGCCGTCCACGGCGACGATACCGCCTGATGGGTCAGAACGGCGGTCCCGTGGCTCTGGTATCCCACCACCACCGCCGGGAAGTCCCGGGCGAACTCGTGCCCCAGCGCCTCCCAGCTGGCGGCGGCCGTTCCGGTCGGGGGGGCGCCGTTCAAGGTGAAGTCTGCCGTGCGGGACGTAATGCCGGCCACGATTCCGTAGCGAGTCCGCCAGGTTTCCAGTTCGAAGCGCTCGACTGATGAGGCTGCGGTTTCGCCCGGGGACTCGCGGAGCTCCGCGACGGTCATGAGTCGGTGATCCGCTCGATTCTCGCCCCCAGGGCCTTCAGGCGCTCGTCAATGCGCTCGTACCCGCGGTCGATCTGCTCGATATGATGGATCACGCTTTCCCCGTCGGCGGCGAGGGCGGCGAGGAGCATCGCCATACCTGCGCGGATATCCGGGCTCACGACCACGCTTCCCCGGAGCCTCGACGGCCCGGCAATGACGGCGCGATGGGGATCGCACAACACAATCTGTGCCCCCATGCCGATCAGCGCGTCGACGAAAAACAGGCGAGACTCGAACATCTTCTCGAAGATCAGGACCATCCCTTCACACTGTGTCGCGACGACCGTGACGATGGACATGAGGTCGGCGGGGAACGCCGGCCACGGACCATCTTCGATCTTCGGAATGTGGCTGCCGAGGTCGGTGGTAATGCGGCGCTCCAACGAGGACTCCACCACCAGCCGCGTACCGTCGATCCGCGGCTGGATGCCGAGCCGGTCGAACTGGAGGAGGGGGCTCTTGAGATCGTCGGGTCGGATTCCCTCGATGACAATGCGTCCGTTCGTTACGGCGGCCAGCCCAATGAAGCTCCCGATCTCGATGTGGTCCGGCCCCACCTCCAGCGTGGCTCCCTTGAGGTGGCGCGCGCCGTGAATCGTGAGCCGATTGGTGCCGATTCCCTCGATCTCGGCGCCCATGGCCACGAGCCCGCGCGCGAGGTCTTGCACGTGCGGCTCGCACGCCACGTTGTACAGGACGGTGGTGCCCGGCGCGAGTGACGCGGCCATGAGCGCATTCTCGGTGGCGGTCACGCTCGGCTCGTCCAGGAAGACGTCCGCGCCAACGAGGCCGCGTGTTTGCAGGCTGTACTGTGCGCCGATGGTGAGCTCGGCCCCGAGCTTCTGGAGCGCCAGGAAATGGGTGTCCACGCGCCGCCGCCCGATCACGTCACCGCCCGGCGGTGGCAGTGTTACCCGGCCGAACCGGGCGAGCAATGGACCCGCCAGGAGGATGGACGCCCGCAGCGATCCGCAGATCTGGGGATCGAGCGGGCCGGGCCGGAGTCCTCGAGGGTCGATGCGCAGGGCATGCTCGCCGGACCAGGTGACGTCGGCGCCGAGGCCACGCGCCAGGTCGAGCTGCGCTTCGACGTCACGGATGCGGGGGACATTGACCAGGTCGCAGGGGTCGTCGGCCATGAGGGCCGCAGCGATCATGGGGAGAGCCGCGTTCTTGTTGCCGGCCGGGCGCACCGCGCCGTGCAACGGGATGCCGCCGGTTACGTGGAAGCGGGCCGCCATGCGCGCGAACCATACGGGGCCCGCGCGCGGGGCGTCAAGCGCCGACGCTGCCTTCACGCTTACTTTATGGCGGGTCCTCCACTCGGGTAGGTGAGCTGATGGGATGGACGGTGCTGACGGCCATCTCGGTCCTGGTCATTGCGCTCTTGATGCTGGCGTTGACGGTCTCGACGATCCTGCTCGCGAGGGACCTGCGGCGGGCGCTCGCGCGGCTGGGCGAGGTGAGCCGGGCGCTGGAGCAAGATGGTCGGCCGGCGCTCCAGTCCGTGCGGACGGCCGCAGAGGAGGCAGGCCGCGTGGCCGCGGTCCTACGTCAGGAGGTAGACGGTCTGGTGGGCGCGTCGCGGCGGATCCGCACGCAGGCTACGGAAGTCGCCGACCGCGTGGCTGAGCGGGCGCGCGATCTCGAGGTCGTGCTCGACATCCTCCAAGAAGAAGTGGAAGACACCGCGCTGGACGTGGCGGCCGCGTTGCGGGCGACGCGGCGTGGCGCCAGCGTGTTCCGCTCCCTGAAGCGCGCCGTGCTGGGGCGGAGACGCTGACCGCGTGAGCCGGCGCTGGATATGCGCCGCGCTGGCGGCGCTCGCCGGTATCGTGTTATGGCCGGCCGTCGCCCACGCGTGGACGCCGGGCACACACATCTTCCTCGGGGAGTCCGTGCTGGCCAATCTGGCCCAGCTGCCGGACACAGTGGCCGCCCTCCTGCGTGCCTTCCCCTACGATTTCCTTTACGGCAACATCGCCGCCGACACGTCCATTGCGAAGAAGTACGCGCCGGTCGGGCGGCATTGTCACGCCTGGCACGTGGGCCAGGAGATCCACGACCTGGCGGAGTCGGACGCCCTGCGGGCGTTCGGGCTGGGGTACCTGGCGCACCTCGCCGCCGACGCGGTGGCGCACAACTTTTTCGTGCCCCACCAACTCGTCGTCACGTCGCGCACGATTGCCCTCGGCCATTCCTACTGGGAGAGCAGGTTCGAAGCCCACCTGGGAGAGCACTTCGCGCGCGCGGCCATGGACGTGGTCCGGCTCGACCACACCGCGGCCGACGCCCACCTCGATACCATCCTGTCCCCGACCATCTTCTCGGTGCGCACCAGCCGCCGGCTGTTCCGCGGGATGGTGGGGCTGGTCGAGACGCAGAGCTGGCAGAAGGCGTTTCGCGCGGTGGCGGAGGTGAGCCGGTGGGACCTTGCCGACCAGCAGCTGGAAGGACACATGGCCGTGGCCTTCCAGCTCATCATGGAGATGTTGACCACGGGGAGCGGCGCCGCGCGGCGGCTGGATCCATCCGGTGAGGCGTCGCTGCGGCTCGCGCAGCGCATGCGGTTCGACGTCCTGCGCAGCCGGATTCCGTTCGACGTGGCCCGTCTCACGGCAGTCGCCGATGAGCACTTTTCCTTGCCCGCTTACCCGCTCACGTTCTGGGAAACATCAGCGGCCCAGCGGCCCTGGGCACGAAATGGCGACGCGTCGGCGGCGCGAGTAAGAGCCTAAGATGTGACAGGTAAGAGATGAGAGGTGCGTGCCTGCCCCTTTCCTCAAGCCACCTCTTACCTCTCACTCACTTCTACGTCTTACGCCCATTACTGTTGGTCGAGCGCGGCGCGCAGCAACTCCTGCACCGCCTTCGGATCGGCTTTTCCCCGCGACGCCTTCATTACCTGCCCCATGAAGAACGCAAGCAGCCTGGTCTCCCCCGCCCCGTAGCGCTTGCGCTCGTCGGGGTGCGAGGCCAGGACGCCGTCGATCCAGCTCCTGAGCTGATCCTGGTCGCCGACCTGCAGGAGGCCGAGACGCTCTACGACCGTCCTCGGCTCCTCGTTCGAACACGCGATGGCGCTGAACGCCTGTTTCGCCGCCTGGTGGCTCACGGCACCCCCTCGCACCAGCGTCACGAGGGCCGCCAGGCGGGCCGGGGCGACGCGGAGGACGCCCCCGTTCTCATTGGCATCCTGCAGGACCGGACCCATGACCCAGTTGGCCGCCTCCTTGCCCTCCAGGCCGGCCTTGACGCTGGCCTCGAAGTAGTCCGCCACCGCCCGCGTGGCGCTGAGAACTCCGGCGTCGTAGGCAGGGAGCCCGTACTGGGTAGCGAACCGGGCCGCCTTCGCCGCCGGGAGCTCCGGTAGCGCCGCTCGCTCGGTTTCGGGATCGATGCCGTACCACGCGAGGTCGAGTGGCGGCAGGTCGGGATCCGGGAAATACCGGTAGTCGTGGCTCTCTTCCTTCGTCCGCATGGGTGTGAGGTCGCCCATGCGCGCGGAGAAGGTTGTGAGAACCACTTCCCCGCTGCCTGCCACTCGTTTCGGGCTCTCGAGCGTTGCGATCTGCTGGTCACGCAGCTGCTGCAACGCCCGCTCGACGGCCGCGAACGAGTTCATGTTCTTGACTTCCTGCTTGGTGCCTAGCGCGGCGCCCGGACGGCGCACCGACAGGTTCGCGTCCACGCGGAGACTTCCTTCCTCCATGTTGCAGTCCGACACCTCGAGGTACTCCAGGACCTGTTTCAAGACCACGAGGTAGCGACGCGCTTCGTCCGGCGAGCGCAGGTCCGGTTCCGTGACGATCTCGATCAACGGCACGCCGCAGCGGTTGAGATCGACCGCCGTCATGCCGGGAACCCGGTCGTGCAGCGATTTGCCGGCGTCCTCTTCGAGATGCAGCCGCGTGATCCTGATGATCGTGCCGCCGATGTCCACTCGGCCGTTGGTCGCCAGCGGATGCTCGAATTGGGAGATCTGGTAGCCCTTTGGCAGGTCGGGGTAGAAGTAGTTCTTTCGCGCGAA
>JACQHC010000102.1 GCA_016199245.1 Gemmatimonadota bacterium
AGGGGATTGCAGATCGCAGATTGCAGATTGACGATTACAACACGAGGGCACAGTGGCGAGTGCAGAGTGGAGAGCGACGAGTGCAGGTGCGGGCGTTCGTCGCCCTCTAAGGCGGCGGCTCCGCTTGTGGGATCGGGCGTGGACTCGCATCGTAGGGGCCGTGAGCTTCGACAGCCTGCTGCGCGATTTCCGGTTCGCGGTCCGGTCGCTCGCCAAGAGTCCGGGGTTCGTGGTGGTCGCGGTCGTCACGCTGGGCCTCGGCCTCGCTCTCGCCTCCACGACGTTCACCATCCTCGATACCCTGCGTCATCCCTACGTTCCCGTGGAGGATCCGGAACGGCTGTTCGAAATCCGCATGGCGGGCGGCGGGCGACCGGGAGTTGACCCATACGAGGCGGTCCGCGGCGTAGCTGATCAGTTCGCTCAAGGTATCGCGTACTCTGGGTGGCAGCCGGCGGTCATCGCCGCCGGCGACAGTGTGGCGGACGGCTTCGTGCGGACCGTGACCGCCAATCTCTTCCCCTTGCTCGGGGTCCGGCCGGCGCGGGGCCGGTTGTTTCTGGAGGGCCCACGCGCCGAAGAAGGCGTGGTGATAGTCAGCCACAGGTTTTGGGAGACCGTTCTGGCTGGACGGCCGCTCGAGGGAGCGACGGTCCTCATCAACGATCAGATCCATGCGGTCATCGGCGTCATGCCTCCGGCGATGACCTATCCCAGCAGTCCCCTCTGGATGCCGATGCCCGATCTGGCTCAGGGTCGAGGCTGGGGGTTCCCGGTGGTTCGCCTCCGGCCGGGCGTGAGCCGGGAGGATGCCGGTCGGGCACTCGACATGGCTGCCGCCAGGCTCAACGCTCAACTTCCCACGGACGCGGACTTGTACCCGTTCGGCTTCAGACTCGAGCCTGTGGTGGGCGACGCGCTCGAGCTACGGAAGGTCCATTTCGCGATGGCGGGCGCAGCTGTCATCGTGTTGCTGATCGCGTGCGCCAACCTCGCCAACCTCATGCTCGCAAGGGGGGCGGCCAAACGACGCGAGATCTCTCTGCGGTTCGCGATCGGGGCCAACCGCCGGGCGCTCGTGGCCCAGCTGCCTGGCGCTCGTGCTGCTGATGGGTGGGGCGCTCCTCGCGCGCGCCGTGACGCGCGCGACGAGTCTCGACTTCGGCTACTCGCCTCGCGGTCTCTATTGGACGTGGGTCAACGTGCCCGCTCAACGGGCGCCGCTGGACAGTGTGCCTCGTATGATCGCCGCGGTCCTCGAACGGGCGCGCCATGCGCCCGGCGTTCAGTCGGCCGCAACGCTCCACTGGGCCTGGCCCCAGGACTACATGATCGTGTCGGATGCGTACAACGGCAGGGCTGGTTTCCTGGCGTCGGGGGCCGCGGCGGTCGTCAGTCCCGATTATCTCCGGACACTCGGTATTCCGGTACTTCGTGGGCGCAATTTCCTGGCCGGGGACGAGGTCTCAGGCGCCGTCATCCTGGACGAGGATGCCGCGAGAGAACTGTTCGGCGGTGCCGGGGAAGACGCAGTCGGAAGGACGATCAAGCTGGGAGATCTCGACTCCGAGGTCCCATGGATTCGCGTCGTCGGGATCGCGCGGCGCGCGCTGATTCTGCGATCCGGTGGCTGGGGGTTCAACCCGTACGAGCGCCAGCCACTGGTGGTGTACATCGCCAGTGACCGGTACCGTGACCGGCGCTCGGAACTGGCGATGCGGGTCGAGCACTCCGACGCGGAAACCCAACTTGCGCTGCGACGCGCGCTGCGCGACCCTGAGGCTCAAGGATCGGGAGGGGCGTGGATTCGTGGCTTCACGGAGTTCTATGAGCGCGAGCTGCGCTCGCGGCGGTTCATTGTCGGGGTGTTTGTCTTGTTCGCGTCGCTGTCGCTGCTGTTGGCTGCGGTCGGGCTGTATGGCGTGCTGGCCTATGCGGTGAGCCGGCGCATGCGGGAGTTCGCCGTCCGCGTGGCGCTCGGCGCCGAACAGCGGCGCGTGCTGCGCATGGTGATGCACGACGGCGCCGTCATGCTGCTCGCCGGTACGGGCATTGGCGCCTTCGCCGCGATGTGGGCCGGGCAGCTACTCGACGCATGGTTGTACGACGTGTATTTCGTGGACGTGCTCTCGCTCGTCGCAGCAGAGTTGGTGTTGCTCGCCGCTGGGCTGGCCGCATGCCTCGCGCCCGCGCTGCGCGCCACGCGAGCGAATCCCGTCGAGGTCCTCCGGGCAACGTGACCGTTCGCCTCGCAACAACTGCGGATGCCGAGGCCCTCGCCCGCCTCCGCTGGGACCTGCGAACCTCCCTCGCCAAGCCGGTGGGAGACCGCGAGGAGTTCCTCGCGCGCTGCGCCGAGTGGATGCGTGAGGGGCTCGAAGAAGCGGGCGCGTGGCGCTGTTGGGTGGCGGTGGAGACGGACGGGGTCGTGGGAGCGCTCTGGCTTCAGCTCGTCGAGAAAGTCCCGAACCCGGTGGGTGAAGCCGAGGTGCTAGGTTACATCACCAGCGTGTTCGTGCGGCCCGAGGCGCGCCGGAAGGGCCTGGGTTCGGAGTTGGTTGCCACCGCCGTGGCGTTCTGCCGGTCACTCCCGGTAGACACCATTGTGTTGTGGCCCACAGACGAAAGCCGCAGCCTGTACGAGCGCCACGGCTTCCGGCCGCCTGCCAAGCTCCTGGAGCTGATCGTCTAGGTCACGCCGCGTACATCGTCTTTCCACCCACCACCGTCCGCACGATCTTGATGTCCTTGATGCGGCTCTGATCCACCTGATACGGGTCTTCAGCCAGCATCACGAAATCCGCGAGCTTCCCGGGCGTGATCGATCCCTTCACGTCCTCCTCGAACGACGCGTACGCCCCGTTGAGCGTGCAGACGCGCAGCGCTTCGTCCATCGTGATCTTCTGGTTCGGCCCCCACTCACGGCCGCGGAAATCGCGCCGCGTCACCAGGCTCTGGAGCGCCATCAGCGGCTCGTACGGCCCCGGTATGTAGTCCGACGCGGGCGCCACGCGGATGCCGGCGTCCAGGAACGACCGGTGCGCGAACATCCAGCGCATCTTCTCCTCGCCGTACTCCGCCCATTTGTCGCCGTGATAGTAGATGTACGTGTAGAACGGCGTGGGGATCGCGCCCGTGGCCTCGATGCGCCGGAGCAGATCCGGGTTGATCAACGAGCAGTGCTCGATGCGGTGCCTGGGGTTCACTGCCCTGGGCCACATCTGGAGCGCGCGCTCGTACGCCTTGAGCACCAGGTCGATCGTGACATCGCCGTTGGCGTGGATGCCGATCCGCCAGTCGTTGCGGTGCGCGTCCTCCACCGCGTCCCGGATCTCCTCCTCGGTCATGGTGAGAATGCCGTAGTCGTCCGGCCGGCCGACGTACGGTGTGCTCATGCGCATGGTGCGCTCCGAGGCCGACCCGTCGGCGCCGTACTTGACGGGGCCGATGCGCAGCCACTCGTCGCCGTAGCCGGTGCGGACCCCCGCGTTCTTGAGCGTCGTGTAGATCTGCCCGCGCGGGAAGAAGTACAGCCGGAAACGCATCTCCCCGGCCCGATAGGCGTCCTGAAGCGCGATGAGCGATTCCTCATCGCCCCCGGTCTGGTGCACGGACGTGAGCCCGGCCTTCGTCATCTGCTCGGAGATGTGCTTCACCCCGGCCTGGCGCGTGGCGCGGGTGACCTCCTCGCGCTTCCCCACACGACTGAACACGCCGCGCGCGCGCTCGGCGACCTTCCCCGTGAACTCGCCGTTCTCGCGGTAGAACTTCCCACCCTGTGGATCAGGCGTCTGCGCCGTGACGCCCGCGAGCTCGAACGCCTTGCTGTTGTACACGCCCGTATGCCCGCCGCGGTGACCCACCATCGCCGGGTGGTCGGGAGCGGCTTCGTCGAGGTCCTTCCGCGTGACCGGGCGATCGAGCTTCGTGTCGTCATACATGTACCCTGACACCCAGTACCCCGGGGGAGTCGTGGCCGCCTTCTTCCGCAGCGCTGCCTTCACCTCCGCCACCGTGTTCAGATTCACGTTCACGCCGATCAGCTCGTTCACGCCGCTGGGGTGGCAATGACCGTCAATGAAGCCCGGGACGACCGTCATGCCAGCGCCGTCTATGGTTTGCGTCCCACGCGTGCCCAGGTTGCGGATGTCACTCGTGCTCCCCACGGCCGTGAACCTGCCGTGCTTCACCGCGAACGCCTCAGCCCGGGGCAGCGCATCGTCCACCGTGTAGACGCGAGCGTTCACGACGACGAAGTCCGGTCCGGGATCGGGCGAGGCCTGCTGTTGGACCTGTCGCGCGGCGGCCATTGTCAGGGCAGGCTCGGGATCCAGCCCGATCGCTGTCGCCAGCGCGGCGCCGGACTCGAGGAACTCGCGGCGAGAGTAGATCGCCATGGGCGTCTCCGCTGGTCAGGTTACGGCGATGTCCGATGGCCGATGTTCGATGATGGAAGCGTAACTACACGAGTATCGGACATCGGACATCTGATATCGTTCATCAAACCTCGCTACGCTTTCTCTTCTACGCGCTTACACGCCCTCTCCAACCTCCCCAGCGCATCCGCCACCTCGTCCTCCGAGCACAGCATAGACGGCCCCATCCGGATCACCTGGCCGTGCAGGCCGCCCACTCCTATCAGCAGCCGCTCTTCCTTGGTCGCTTCCATTAGCAATCTGGCTTTCTTGGGACTCGGCGTCTTGGCACGGGGATCGTCCACCAGCTCGAGCGCCTGCATGAGACCCATGCCGCGCACGTCGCCAATCCACTCGTGCCGCGCCTTCAGCGTCTCGAGCCCGGCGCGGAGCTGCTTGCCGCGCTCGGCCGAGCGCCGCGGCGTGTTCTCGCGCACCATGACTTCGTTCGTCACGATCCCCGCCGCCATGGCAACCGGATTGCCGCCGAATGTCGAGATGGTCTTCGAGGGCCACGTCGCCGCGATCTCGGGTCGGGTCATGGTGGCGCCCACTGGCGACCCGCTGGCGATGGCCTTCGCCATCACCATGATGTCCGGTTCCACGTCCCAGTGCTCGATCCCGAACCACTTGTCCCCGGTGCGGCCGAAGCCCGCCTGCACCTCGTCGCAGATGAACAGCCCGCCGAACTTGTGGATGATCTCCACGATGCGCTGGAAGTATCCCGGCGGCGGCACGACGTAGCCACCCACTCCCTGAATCGTCTCGGCCATGAAGGCGGCGGGTTTGCCGTTGGTCATGGTGAGGATGGCTTCCTCGAAATCCTGCGCGAACTTGTCCACGCAGGAGGCATCGCACGGCGACTTGAACTGACAGCGGTAGGGATAGGGCGACACGACGTGCTTGATGCCCGGTACCAGCGTAGCCAGCGGCCGCCACCCGCTGTGCGCCGTGAGGTTCGTGGCCATCACGCTGCGGCCCGAGTAGGAATGCCGGAGCGCGATGATCTCGCTGCGGCCGGTGAACGCGCACGCGAGGATGATCGCGGTCTCGACCGCCTCGGTCCCGCTGTTCGTAAAGAAGGTCTTCTTGAGCCGCCCAGGGGCGATCTCGGCAAGCCGCCGGGCCAGCTCCACCTGGTTCTCCGTGAGATACAGCGTGGAGGTGTGCCCCAGCGTGGCGACCTGCTCCTGGATCGCGGCCACCACCTCCGGATGGCAATGGCCGATGGCCGTCGTGAGGATGCCGCTGAAGAAGTCGAGATACTCGCGGCCCTCCGCATCGACGACCGTCATTCCCTGTCCGCGGACCACGACGATCGGATCGTCGTAGTACGGCGGGGCGCATTGGAAGAGATAGTCGCGGTATCCCGCTCTCACCGCGTTCGCGTCTGTCGTTTCGACTCGCAGGCCCATGGTTGGATCCTCACATTGCGCGGCAGGGGCGGGAGAAGCGGCAGGGGCGGCAGGGCGTTGGCCGCTCCCGATCGGCAACCTCTGCCGCTCCTGCCGCTTCTGCCGCCTTTTCTACCATCTGGAGATCACCACTCTCTGGTCCGTATAAAACTGCACCGCATCCCTCCCCTGCGCCTTCAAATCCCCGTAGAACGATCCACGCGAACCGCCAAAAGGGAAGAAGGCCATGGGCGCCACGACGCCCACGTTGATGCCGATCATACTGATGCCCGCCCGGTAGCGGAACTCCCGCGCCGCCTTGCCGCTGGTGGTAAACAGGGAAATCGCGTTGCCATAGCGGTTCTCGTGAACCAGGTCGAGCGCGTCATCCAGCGAGGCCGCACGCGTGAGGCCGGCCACCGGCCCGAAGATCTCTTCGCGGCCAATGGCCATGCCGGGCGTCACGTTTTCGAACACCGTGGGGCCAACCCAGTGGCCGTTGGGGTATCGGTCGACCGTCCTCGTCCGGCCGTCCAGCACCAGTGCCGCGCCGTTTTGCGCGCCGTCGTTGATGAAGTCCACCACCCGCTCTCGGTGGCGCCGCGAGATCACCGGCCCCATGTCCACGCCATCCTCCAGGCCGTACCCCAATCGGATTGCCGCCGCGCGGTCGAGCACGCGTTCGCGCATGGACCCATACGCCTCGCCCACGCCGATGACTACGCTTCCCGCGAGGCACCGCTGCCCCGCCGCGCCGAACACCGAGCCGATGACCGCCTCCGCCGTCGCGTCCAGATCCGCGTCGGGTAGCACGATCATGTGATTCTTGGCGCCGCCCAACGCTTGCACGCGCTTGCCCGTCTCACCCGTCTTCGCGTAGATGAACCGTGCGGTGTCGCTCGACCCCACAAACGAGACCCCCTGGACGTCCGGGTGCTCGAGCAGCGCCGTCACGGCCTCGCGCGCGCCGTGCACCACGTTGAGCACGCCCGCGGGGAGGCCCGCCTCGACCACGAGGTCCACGATCTTCTGGTGCGTAAGCGGGTCCTGCTCGGATGGTTTCAGCACGACCGTATTGCCGCACGCGACCGCGTAGGGCCAGAACCACAGCGGGATCATGACGGGGAAGTTGTACGGCGTGATGACGGCGAAGACGCCGAGCGGCTGCCGGATGGTCTCGCAGTCGAGGCCGCGCGCGATATCCTCGAGCGTTTCGCCCATCAGCAAGGTGGGAATGCCGCAGGCGTGCTCCACGTTTTCGATGCCGCGCTGAACCTCACCGCGGCTGTCCGCCAGCAGCTTGCCGTGCTCTCGCGTCAGGTCCACAGCCAGTTCGTCCTTGTGACGGTCGAGGAGCGTCTTCAGGCGGAACAGCACGCGGGCGCGCTCGACGGCCGGTGTGGCGCGCCAGAGCGGGAACGCGGTCCGTGCGGCCTGCACGGCGGCGTCCACGTCCGCTCGCGTGGACAGCGGGGTCGCTCCGAGCAGCTCGGCCGTGGCGGGATTGCGAACCTCGAGAAGCTCCGTGGCCTGAGCCGGGGTCCAACGCCCGGCGACGAAGTTCGGGATGGCGCGGGAGGCGGTTGCCACGCCGGAAAGGTGTGCTCCCGGCAGGGACGTGCGCTAGCGGCGAAGAGCAGGGATCGCGGCGCGCGGAACGCGGACCCTCAGCGCTGGCACGGTCTCCTTGGACGCGTATCTTTGCGGCCTTCCACCGAGTGTACCCCTTCTCTAGGAGGTCAGATGAGACCACTTCTGCTGCTGATCCCAGCCGCGGCCTTGGGATCGATCGCGTGCGCTCCCACCGTCAACCTGGACGCCGAGCGCGAAGCCCTGCGACAGGCGGACGCGGCCTATTCGCAAGCCGCAGGCAGCATGAACGTTGACGCCTTCGTCGGCTTCTACGCCGCTGACGCGAAGCTGTACGCGCCCAACTCACCTGCGATTACGGGCATCGAGGGGATTCGAGCCTTCGCCACCGAGATGAGCTCCATGTCCGGTTTCTCGGTCATCTTCCACCCAACGAGCCTCGACGTGTCGAGCGGCGGGGACATGGGCTACACGCTCAGCCACTACGTGGTGACGGTGAACGGACCGGACGGGAAACCAGTTACCGAGAAAGGGCCCGATTTCCACGTCTGGAAGAAGCAGGCGGACGGATCGTGGAAGGTTCTGATCGATATCTGGAACTCGGAGGACCCGCTGCCGACTCCGCCATCGCGTTGACGTAAGGGAAGAAGCATGCAGCCGCGCGCAGCGATCGCCGCATTCTCTGAGGCGACGCTGCGTGTTCGCCCGGGGGAAGGGCGTCGCTGTGCCCTGCTCTTCCTCCAGCTTCTCCTGTCCTCCGCCGTCTTCATCCTCGGGCGAACCGTCCGCGACACGTTGTTTCTCAGCCGGTATCCCATCCGGTACCTGCCATGGATGTTCGTCCTCTATGGCGTGACCTCCGCGGTCACCGTGGTGGTCTATGCGCGCTACGCCGATCGTGTGGCGCGGCACCGACTAATCGTGGGCTCCTCCGCCGTGGGCATGGCGACCTATCTGGCGACGTGGGGCCTGGTCCGCGCGGGACAGACGTGGATCTATCCCGCGTTCTACGTGTGGGCCGAGGTCGTGGCCAACCTGTTCATCGTGCAGTTCTGGACGCTGGCCAATGACCTGTTCGATGCCCGCGCTGCCAAGCGCCTGTTCGGCACCATCGGCTCGGCCAGGGTGCTGGGCGTGGTGCTCGTCGGCCTGGGCGCGGGCATCGTGGTCAAGGCGATCGGCACGGCCCAACTGCTCTTCGTCCTCGTGGGGTTGATGGCGGGGATCACCGCGTGCGCGCTGCTCGTCAGCCGCGAGGCCCGCGCCGAATCGGCCGAACGATCGGGAACCCAGCCCCGCCGGCGCGGCCGACCGCCGGACATCGGCCGCGATCCGTATGTGCAGGCGCTCGCGCTGATGATCCTGCTCGTGTTCGTCTCGCTCACGATCGGCGACTATCAGTTCAAGCGGATTGCGCGGGACACGTTCCAGGAAGACGACCTCGCACGCTTCTTCAGCCTGTTCTACGCCGGCACGGGCGCGGTCTCCTTCCTGTTCCAGGTGTTGCTCACGCCCGCGATCCTCAGCCGATTGGGCGTGGGCGCCGGGATGACGGTCATGCCGGCGCTGTTCGGCGCCGCCAGCGCCGCGCTGCTCGCGTTTCCCAGGCTCGGCGTGGCGACGATCATGAAGTTCGCCGACAACGGTTTCCAGTACACCATACACGACACCACGCTCCAGGCGCTGTATGTCCCGTTCGCGCCCGAGGTGAAGGCGCGCACGCGCGCGTTTCTGGACGCGGTGGTGAAACCGTTGTCCTACGGCGTGGGTGGGGTCGCGTTGATTCTGCTCACGCCGCACCTCAGCATCGCGGGGTTGAGCGGGGTGACCGTACCGCTCGCGCTCCTGTGGCTCGCGTCCATACCGCTCGTGCGGCGACGATACCTGCACGGCCTCGAGGTGACCCTCTCAGCCCGCGGCGCGCTGGCCTTCGATCACGAGTATCTGCTCGACTCCACGGGGCGACGCGCCCTGATTCGCACGCTCGAACGGGGCGAGCCCCGACAGATCCTCGTGGCCCTCCAGCAGCTCGCGAGCGAGCGCGACGAGGGCGTGGAGCAGGCGATCACGCAGCTCGTGGGTCACCACGACGCGCCGGTCCGGACAGCGGCGCTGTACCAGATGGCCGCGAGGGGTCGCGGCGACCCGGAGGCCGTGCGTCCCGCTCTGACCGACCCGCTCCCCGACGTTCGCGCCGCGGGTGCCGCGGCGTACGCCACGCTCGCCCGAGACGAGGCCGTGGACGCGCTGGCGCCGCTCCTGGCGGATGCCGCCCCAGACGTACGCGTAGCGTCGCTTGCCGGACTACTGCAACACGGCGGGGTCGAGGGCGGCATTGTTGGTGGGGCGGAGCTCGGGCGACTCCTGGGGAGCGAGGCTCGCGAGGATCGCGTGGCCGCTGCGCGAGCCCTCCGCCACCTGGGGCCCTCGGCCTACCGGCCGCTGCGTCGGTTGCTCGGGGACCCCGATCCCACCGTCCGGCGGGCGGCGCTCAAGGCAGCCCCGGGTGTGGCGGACCCGCGGCTGGTCCCCGTGCTGCTCGAGCTGCTCGGCGATCCCGGGAGTCGCCGGCGTGCCGGAGCCGCCGTGGTGACGACGGGCAGCGGAGCCGTGGACCCCCTCGCGACCGCGCTGGCCAACCCCCGCACGTCGCGCCCGGTCCGGCTGCTCATTCCGCGGTTGCTGCGGCGCATTCCGCAGCCGGCGAGCTACGATCGGCTGCGCGAACAGGTGGATCAGCCGGACAGCCATGTGCGCCTGCGGGTGCTCGCCGCGCTCTCACGCCTGCGCCAGGAGCTCGGGCGCCGCGAGTCGCGGGCGTTCGTCCAGCAGAACGTCGTGAGAGAAGTGACGGAGGCTTACCGGAACATCGCCGGCTGGGCACGCGCGCGAGCGGTCTTCGGGAGCCCGCTGCTCGAGGAGGAGTTCGCCTTCCGCCAGCAGCGGGCGGCTCGCCGCATGCTGCGCCACCTCGAGCTGCGGTACGACGTAGACGCGCTGCGGCTGGTGCGCGAGCGCCTGGCCGATCCTGCACGACGTGCCAACGCGCTCGAGGTGCTGGACACTCTGCTCGAGCCGCCGCTTCGCCCCATCGTGATGCCGTTCCTCGACGACATTCCGCAGGAGCAGCGCGTGGCCCGCGCGGTCGCGCTGACGGGCCCGGCGCCGGAACCGGGAGCATTTCTCCGCGAGCAGTGCCGGCACCCCAACCCATATGTGGTCCTCCTGGCGCTCGATGCGCTGCGGCGCCAGGACCATTCCGCGGCCGTGGAGGAAGGCATACGGCTGCGCGAGCATCCCGATCCACTCGTGCGCGAGGGCGCCGCCCTCGCCACCGGCCACTCCCTTCCGGAGGGTCAGATGTATTCGACGCTCGAAAAGATCCTGCTGCTCAAGCGTGCCTCCATCTTCGAGCGGGTGAGCGGGGAGGACCTGGCGCCACTCGCCGGCGTCGCCGACGTCGCCACCCACGCCGCAGGAGAGACCATCGTGCGGGAAGGCGACCTGGGCGACGCGTTCTTCGTCATCGTGCAGGGCTCGGTGGGCATCCTGCGGGGCGACCAGCAGGTCGCCGTACTTGGACCCGGTGAGGCGTTCGGCGAAATGGCCGTGTTGCAGGGCGAGCCGCGGAGCGCTTCGGCGATGGCGCTGGAAGACACGGAAGTGCTGTGGGTCGGCAGCGAGGAGTTTTACGAGATCCTGCACGAGCAAGTGGAGATCGCCGAGGGAGTCATCCGCATGCTGAGCGGCCGGCTGCGTGAGGCCACGGCGGAGCTCGGCCGGTTGAAGCAGGCTGTGGCGAGCCGCGGCCCGCAGGGGCCGAGTTAAGAAACGCGTGAACCCAGTATGAGAAGTCGCCGAGACGGCCCAAATGGGGTTGACAGACGAGCGGCCCGGATTAAAGAAAGTCCCTTGATTGGCTTTACACGAGTCCAATCGCGTTCGCGGAGTCGCGTATGGCGGAGTCGCGTATGGCGGCATCACCGGTGATGACAGGCGGCTTTCCGGAACGCAAACCGATCTCAGGAAGGCGGGTACTTCGAATGACTACAGTCAGTCCCACGCGCGCCTCTGCCATGGCGGTTGTCCGGCGTCGCCGGGCCAGAGCGCGCATTCTCGATCGTTCGCTCGCCGGATTGCTGGCCGTGGTCGCGCTCGCGTATTTCGCGCTCCCGGCGTCAGCGCAGACGCGTATCACGTCTCCCAAGGAACAATTCGGTTCAAACATCGGCGATGACTACTTCCTGGCCACGTACACGCAGCTCATGGCGTACTGGCCCAAGCTCGACGCCGAGTCGGACCGGATGGTGCTGCAGGAGATCGGCAAGAGCGCTGAAGGGCGGCCGCACCTCATGGCCATCATCACGTCACCAGAGAACCACAGGAACCTGGCGCGCTACAAGGACATCAGCCGCCGGCTCGCGCTCGCCGAAGGTCTGACCGACGACCAGGCACGGTCCCTGGCGCAGGAAGGCAAGGCCATCGTGTGGATCGACGGCGGCCTCCACGGGACCGAAGTGCTCGGCGCGCACCAGCTGATGGAGATGGTCTATCAGATGGTGAGCCGGAACGACCCGGAGACCATGCGGTTCCTGAACGACGCCGTCCTCCTCGCCGTCCACGCCAACCCGGACGGGATGGAGCTGGTGTCGTCGTGGTACATGCGTGAAGCGGATCCCATGAAGCGATCCATGGAGGGGCTCCCGCGCCTGTACCAGAAGTACATCGGGCACGACAACAACCGCGACTTCTACATGGTGAACCAGCCCGAAACCGAGAACTTGTCGCGGATTCAGTATCACGAGTGGTTCCCGCAGATCGTGTACAACCATCACCAGACGGGGCCGCAGGGAGTGATCCTGTTCGCGCCGCCGTTCCGGGACCCGTTCAACTACAACCTCGACCCGTTGCTCCTGGCGCAGATCGACGCGGTGGGCGCGGCCATGCACGGCCGGTTCATTGCGGAAGGGAAGCCGGGGGCCACGATGCGCCGCGGGGCGAGCTACCAGACCTGGTGGAACGGCGGCTTGAGGACCACCACGTACTTCCACAACATGATCGGCCTGTTGACCGAGTCGAAGGGCCAGCCGACGCCGATCCAGATTCCGTTCTACCCGGAGCGCCAGCTGCCCAGCGGGGACCTCCTGTGGCCCGTCGAGCCGCAAACCTGGCACTTCCGACAGTCGATTGACTATTCAATCACCGCCAACCGGGCGGTGCTCGACTACGCGTCGCGCAATCGCGAGAATGTGCTGTACAACATGTACCTGATGGGCAAGCGTTCTATCGAGCGGGGCAACCGGGATAACTGGACCACACAGCCCAAGCGGATCGCGGCGGTCAGGGCAGCGGTCGCGGCGGATCGGTCGGTGCAGCTCGAGGGCGAGCGCTTCCCCGGCTTCGGGCGCGAAGTTCCCGCTCGCTTCTTCCGCTTGCTACGGGACCCCGCTCAGCGGGACCCCAGAGGGTACATCGTTCCCTCCGACCAGCCGGACTTCCCCACGGTGGTCAAGTTCGTCAACACGCTGGTGAAGAACGGCATCACGATTCATCGCGCCACGGCGTCGTTCACGACAGGTGGGAAGCAGTACGCCTCGGGATCGTACGTGATCAAGACGGCCCAGGCGTTCCGGCCCCACGTAATCGATATGTTCGAGCCGCAGGACTACCCCAACGACTTCACGTACGAAGGGGGCCCGCCCATTCCCCCGTATGACAACGCGGGCTACACGCTCGCCTATCAGATGGGCGTGAAGTTCGATCGCATTCTGGATGGGTTCGACGGGCCCTTCGAGAGGAGCACCGGGCTCCAGAAGGCACCCGCGGGTCAGGTCGCAGGAGCGGACCGTGCGGCGGGATTCCTGTTGAGCCACGAGTACGTGGACGGTTTCCTGGCCACGAATCGCCTGATGGCGAAGCGGTTCGAGGTGCAGTGGCTCACGGAGCCGTTCCAGGCGGGTGGCAAGACGTATCCGGCCGGGACCATCTACGTGCCGGCGAAATCCGGCCTGGTCCCCGCGCTCCAGCAGCTCGCCACTGATCTCGGGGTGAACTTCGAAGGCGTGCCGCGCGGACCGGACGTGGGCGCGATGCGGATGCGGCCGGTGCGCATTGGTCTGTGGGACCGCTACGGTGGCTCGATGCCATCGGGCTGGATGCGGTGGCTGTTCGAGCGCTACGAGTTTCCGTTTGAGCTGGTGTACGCGAAGGCCTTCGATCAGGGCCAGCTCAACAAGAAGTACGATGTGCTGGTCTTCCCCACCGAGGCGATCCCGGAAGAGGATCGGCGCGTCGCCGGCGGCGGGGGCGGAGGCGGGGCCCAGCCGGACTCGCTCAGCATTCCGCCTGAGTTCCGCGGCTGGCTCGGCGCCGTCACGGCGGCGAAGACGGTGCCGCAGTTGAAGCAATTCTTGAACGACGGCGGCACCATCATCGCGGTCGGCTCGTCCATCGCAATCGGCCGTCACGCCGGCCTGGCGATCGCCAACCAGCTGGTGGATGCGGCGGGCAAGCCGCTGCCCGAGGACAAGTTCTATGTGCCGGGGTCGGTGCTTCAGGTGCAAGTCAACAACACGCGACCGATCGCGTATGGAGTTCCGGCGCGCGTGGACGTGTTCTTCGACCAGAGCCCCGTGATGAAGCTGCTGCCGGAGGCAACGCAGCAGGGCGTCCAGTCCGTGGCCTGGTTTGACAGCGACGCCCCGCTGCGCAGCGGCTGGGCGTGGGGTCAGCAGTACCTGAAGGGCGGCGTGGCCATGGCGGAGGCCCGCGTGGGTCGGGGTCAGTTGTACCTGCTTGGCCCCGAGGTTACCAATCGCGGCCAGCCGCACGGCACGTTCAAGTTCCTGTTCAACGGGATCTACCTGGCCGGCGCCACGCAACTCCGGGCTCCGGTCGCGGCGGAAGGGTCGAAGTAGGAGCGGCGTAAGGCCTATTCACCGCGGAGATCGCGGGGGACGCAGAGATTGCTAGGTTGGACCTCTGCGACCTCCGCGGTCTCCGCAGTAAGCCGTGGCCAACCCGAGGCCCCACGCGCGGGCGCGCGATCCGCTCAGGATGGTCCCGCGCGAAACGCCAGAATCCTCGTGGGCGCCTGACCAACCTTTACCATCGTCTGCACCACACGCAGGCCGCGGTGGATAGCCGCCACCGCCCCCGCCCGCTCGAGCGACACGTAGAGCGGCTCGCCGCTCGGGTGCAAGGTGAACCAATGCGGACCGTCGCCGGTGGTGAGAGCGGCCAGCGGTTCCATCTCCGGCACGGTGAACGCGTACACCTTGTCGGTGGCGTACGAGGCGATCCACACCTCGCGCTGGTCGGGCGTGAGCAGGATGCCGTGAGCGTACGTGTCGAGCAGCGGGCGCGGAGTACCCGGCGGCAGCGGCCAAATCGTCACTTTTCGCGTGACATCGCTCTTGAAGTTCAGCTCCGCGAAACCGTGCAGGTCGGACAGCGTCAAGAATGCGCCGGACCCATCGCGCTTCAACGCCATGACGCGTGGAATCCCGCCCGTCCTGATCTTGCGCTTGATCTCGAGCCGCTCCGGGTCGATCACGGCGATCAGCGAGTCGCCGAGCGAGGTCACGAATACCTCGCGCCCATCCGAGGACGTATAGGAGTTGTGCTCTTCCCGACCCACCGGGAGCGACTTCACCACCGTCATCGTCTCGGTATCCACGACGTCACAGTCTGTCCCCGCGCGTTGCGGCACGAAGACGTAGCGACCGTTGGCGCTGATGGTGGGCTCGTTTGGCACCGGGCCCACCTTCGTCCGGGCAACGATGGCATCCGTGGCCACGTCCACCTTGAGCAGCTCGTTGGTCGTCTCCACCGTGATGTAGAGCCAGCGCCGGTCGGGCGAGACGATGAGGCCGTGGGGGCGGCGGCCGGTGTGGATCGTGTCCAGCACCGCGAGCGAGTTCGGGTCGAGCCGCAGCACGCCCTCGTAGCGGTCGGCTACATAGAGGCGAACGTCAGGGCGTTGAGACGTGGTCACGCCGGATAACCGTCGCGGTTGGCCGACGGACGGCGGACCGAGCTGACCCAAGGTCGACAGGCCAAGAAGAACGACGCCGCCGAACGCGGCAAGCTCGAAGCGCATGGCTGGTCCTGGAGGGGTGTGGTTGGCGATGACGTTGGCCAGCGGTCCGGGGATGGTCAAGTCGAGCGCGGTGTGGTCGTACGTGGACCTGTTCGGCGCCCTTGCCCAGGGGAACCGTCTCCAGGTACGGCTGGGACACCGGGCAGTGCAACGCAGCTGCGCGGTACTGGGTTCACCAGGCTGGAATCACATCCTTGTGGCGCAAGAGCCAGCGGTGCATGTCGGGGTCGTCCTCCGCCACCCGCATTGCCACGATGGCGATCCGCCCGGTCGGGACGACCGTGGCGTCTGTGTTCTCAGGCGCAGGGAACGCATCCCGCACCACGGTGAGAGACCACGCTTGCCATCCTGACTGAGCTGAATCGTCGGGCAACAACGCCGCCGTCATGTCCCGCAGGCCCCGCGCGCGCTCGGTGACCTGGACGCCACGTATCTGCGACGCGGAGCCCACCGGGACGCTCACCGTGAGGTACTCCGGCGGCTGCAGCCGGTGGGCCGCCTCGCTCCGCGCCAGCTTTACCAGCCACGTCACGACCGCTGACACGGCCTCGGGATCCTCGTTGTCGATGCCGGAGACGGCGATGGCGGGCACACCATAGTACGCGGCCATCCGTGCCGCGCCGATCGTGCCGGACCCTACCCAGGCATCCGCCAGGTTCGTTCCGGTATTGATACCGGAGATCACGAGATCCGGCCGCGACTCCCGCAGCGGCCCCGCGAGGGCGAAGAAGATGCAATCGGCCGGGTAACCATCTACTGCCCAAGCGGTGACCCCCGGGCCCACATCGCGCCGGGCGACGCGGAACTGCCGCGTGCGGACCGACGACGCGAAGTTGGTGCTTGAGCTCTCATCTTGCGCCGGGACGACCAGGAACGTCTCGGCGAACTGAGCGAACGCTTTGGCCAACTCCAGCGTGGCGCGAGAACCGATCCCGTCATCGTTGGTGATCAGGACGCGGCTGGGCCACGAGTCGCCCTGCTCCGACTGTTCCGCCCGCTGCCCGGAGCAGGCCACCACGGCGAGCCCGAGCACCAGCCCCACGATTTGGCATGACTTGTTGCCAGACACGACGGCACCCTCCGTTCGGTCAGGCCGCGTTCCGTCTGGAGGGGAGATCGTTCAATAGCCTGACTGCGGTCCTTCAAATGTGCGACGCCAATCCGTTGCGCGGCAAGCGAGGCGAAGGTGCGCCCGACCAGCTCAAACCACTCTCGGTTCGAGGGAAAGCCCGCCGTGCCGCAGGGCTGCGGCGGCGTACTGCGGCGGTAGACCTTCTGGCGGCGTGGACGGTCCCGTCGTAACGTAGCGCCTCTGCATTCCCCCGGAGCCGCCTCATTACAGAGGTTCTTGACCGTCTGACGTCCGCCCTCGCGGACCGCTACCGCCTCGAGCGCGAGCTGGGGGCGGGCGGCATGGCCACGGTGTATCTGGCTCACGACGTGCGGCACGACCGCAAGGTGGCCCTCAAGGTCCTGCGGCCCGAACTGGCGGCGATCCTCGGCGGCGAGCGCTTCCTCAAAGAGATCCGTACCACCGCCAACCTGCAGCACCCGCACATCCTGCCGTTGCATGACTCGGGTGAGGCTGGGAGTGGACAGCGCACCGACGCCGCTGGTGGCGAGCACCACCTTCGATGAGGCGGCCATTGCGCTGTCGCCGGACGGCCGGTGGCTGGCCTACGAGTCCAACGAAACGGGGCGGCTCGAGATGTTCGTCCGTCCGTTCCCGAACACCGGAGCGGCCAAGTGGCAAGTATCAACCAGCGGCGGGCAGGCCCCGCTCTGGGCGCCGAGCGGCCGGGAGCTGTTCTACGTGGACGGCGCCCGACAGATGATCGTGGCTGCGGTGTCGCCGGGCCCCACGCTCCAGTTGGGGGAACGCCGGGTGCTGTTTCGTTTGCGCGAGGATCTCTACCTCACCGAGCGGGAGAGCTACACCCCCCACGATGTCGGGCGGGACGGCCAGCGGTTCATCATGGCGCGGCGGCGGCGAACGGAGGGGGCGAGCGCGGCGCCGCTGATCGTGGTGGAGAACTGGTTCGAGGAGGTGCGCTCGCGGACCCGGTAACCTGATAAGACGACCGTCCCCGCCGCCACAGGATTCACTCAGCGCCGATCCAGGGCCTCCTCAGATAGGTGCTCGCCGCCGGGCTGATGCGACCGGAGGGAATCGAACCCCCACGGGTTGCCCCACAGGATCCTAAGTCCTGCGCGTCTGCCAGTTCCGCCACT
>JACQHC010000006.1 GCA_016199245.1 Gemmatimonadota bacterium
CCCGTCGCACAGGCGGACGCGTCCACCAGCCGCGGGCCTGGCGGCAAGCTGCCGTTGGTGGCGTGATGATCCACGCACGCGACTGGAACGCCGGCCTGCTTCACCGCCTCGCCGAGCTGTCCCAGGCGCCCCAGGTCCGAGATGTCGAGCACTACGATGGCGTCCGCCCGGCGGACGTGTTTGACGGCTTCCCGGGTCTTGTCCGCGCGGTCCGTCGTGGCGAGCAGGAACTGGTAGCGGTCGGGGAACGGCGTGGGGTTGGTGATGGCGGCGCGGACCCCGCGCGCGGTCAGCAGGTGCCACAGCGCCACTTCCGCGCCCACGCCGTCGCCGTCCGCGTTCACGTGCGTTGTCAGTGCCACCCGCATGCCCGGCTCGAAGAGGTCCGCGAGGTCCCGCGCCGCGCGACGGCGCGACGGCGGTACGGGGACGCTGGTGAGGGCCCTGGAGTTGGTCTTCGTTCCTTTGGACACGGAAGCTCGCGACGGCGTAGGTTATCATACTAGTCACCGGCCCGCGTCTGGTCCATGCACGATGCAGGAATTCGTGGCGGCGGGCCCGGCGGGATGCTGCGCGAAGGCGCTGGCGTCCGTGCAATCTTGAATCCGCATTGAGGAGCATCACATGAGGGCGATGTCCGATATCCGATGTCCGAGGGGCCCGGTCGTGCTCGCACTAGGGTTGCTCGTGACCGCGACCAGCCTCGCCGCGCAGAGCGGCCGCACGCCCGCGCCGGCAAAGCGCGGAATGGTGACGTCGAGCCATCACCTCGCCTCCACCGTGGGCACAGAGGTTTTGAAGAGGGGCGGCAATGCCGTGGATGCCGCGGTCGCCACGGCCCTCGCCCTGGCAGTGACGCTGCCGGGGGCCGGAAACGTTGGCGGCGGCGGGTTCCTCGTGTACCACGGCGCGGACGGCAGGACGACGGCGTTCAATTTCCGCGAAAAGGCCCCGCTGGCGGCATCGCCCACGATGTTCCTCGACGAGTCGGGCCAGATCCGCGCCAACTCCAATCACGAGGGCTTGCTGTCCGTTGGCGTGCCCGGAACCGTGGCCGGCCTGGCCCTGGCGCATCAGCGCCTGGGGAACAGGCCGTGGCGCGAGCTGGTGCAGCCCGCCATCGATCTCGCGGAAAAGGGAATCCCGATGTCGTGGAACGACGTGGGATTCCTGCGGTGGGTACGCGAGAACGCGGCCGAGTACCCCACCACTGCCCGGGCGTTCTTGAAGAACGGTAACGAGCTGTACGAGCCGGGAGACCTGTGGAAACAGCCCGACCTCGCCGCAACGCTCAAGCGGATACGGGACCGAGGGGCCGACGGCTTCTACGGGGGCGAAACGGCACGCCTCGTGGCAGCGCACATGCGCAAGTACGGTGGACTCATCACGGAAGAGGATCTCACCCAGTACCAGGCCGTCGAGCAGGAGCCGATCCACGGGACCTACCGCGGCTACGACGTGTACGCGATGTCGCCGCCCACGTCGGGCGGCGTGGCGCTCGTGGAGATGCTCAACATTCTCGAGGGCTTCAATCTGAAGGAGATGGGCCACAACTCCGCGCTCTACCTCCACCTGCTCGCCGAGTCCATGCGGCGCGCCTTTGCCGACCGCGCTCAGTATCTCGGCGATCCGGCGTTCAACGCGGACATCCCCATCGCCCGGCTGACCTCGAAGGAGTACGCGAAGTCGCTGCGCGAGCGAATCGACCTGTTCCGCGCCTCGCCGAGTGACCCGGCCGCGATCGCCGCGGCGCCGGAAGGCGAGCACACCACACACATCTCCGTGGTGGACTCAGCCGGCAACGCCGTCGCGCTCACGTACACGCTCGAGGGCGGTTACGGAGCCCGCATCGTGGTGGAAGGCGCCGGGTTCCTGCTCAACAATGAAATGGGTGATTTCAACCCGATTCCCGGCCGCACGGACACGGCCGGCCTGATCGGCACGGCCCCTAACCTGGTGGCACCCGGCAAGCGCATGCTGTCCAGCATGACGCCCACGATCGTCGCGCGGGATGGCAAGCCCGTGCTCGTGATTGGCAGCCCGGGTGGGCGCACGATCCCCAACACCGTGCTCCAGGTGGTGCTGAACGTGGTGGACCACGGCATGAACGTGGCGCAGGCGGTGGAAGCCGGCCGCATTCACCATCAATGGCTCCCGGACGTCGTGCGGTTCGAGCGGTGGGCGGTGTCCCCGGACACCCGGCGGCTGTTCGAGATGCTGGGGCACCGCGTGGAGATCGGCGGGAGCCAGGGGCAGGCAATGGGGATCTTCATCGATCGCGAGCGAGGACTGCTGCATGGCGTGGCGGACTCGCGGGCGTTTGATGGGAGGGTGGTGGGATACTAGAGGAGCGACCGGGGGCGATCGAGGACGATCACGGACGATCACGGACGAGTCGGTTCGCCGTCGATCACCCCGATCGCATTTGAACTCCACGGATCGCCCCCGATCGTCTCTGATCGCCCCTGATCGCCCTTTCCAACACCCGCACCGCGTGGAGCGCTTCCCTCCCCGCCCCATCCCGAATCTGGTGCCTACAGCTCGTCCCATCCGCCACAATCCACGTATCCTCCCCCGCCGCGCGGACGGCAGGTAGGAGGCTGAGCTCCGCCATCCGCATCGAAACCTCGTAGTTCTGCGCCTCGTAGCCAAATGCCCCCGCCATTCCGCAACAGCTCGACTCGATCGGCTCGACCGTGACACCGGGAATCAGCCGCAGCACCCGCTCCACAGCGGGCGTCACCCCGAACGCCTTCTGATGGCAGTGACCGTGCAACAGGAGCTGGCGCACGGGCAGCGGTCCCAGATCGAGCGTCAGCCGCCCCGCATCAGACTCCGCGGCGAGGAACTCCTCCAGCAACACGGCGGTCGCGGCGAGCGGCGCCACCTCGCCGCGCGGGAACAGCGCCTCGTACTCGTCGCGCAACGTGAGCAGGCATGACGGCTCAAGGCCGATGATCGGTACACCGCGCTCCACGTACGGGCGCATCCCCTCGATGACGCGCCGGCCCTCAGCCCGGGCCTCGTCCACCATGCCGGCGGCCAGGAACGTGCGGCCGCAGCACAGCGGCCGCCGGCCGTCAGTCGAACGGGGGAACAGGACCTGGTAGCCGGCCTGGCGCAGCAGGCCGAGCGCCGCGCGCGCGTTCTCCGGCTCGAAATACGTGTTGAACGTGTCCGCCCACAGCACGACGGCCCGGTGGCCCGGCTCCATGCCGTTGGCGCGTGGCCGAAACGGATCGCGCCGCCAGGTCGGGAGCGTCCGCGCCGCGGACACGCCAAGAAGCCGCTCGGTCCACCGCGCAAGAGTGTCGCTCTCGTTCCTGAGGTTGGCGAGCGGGGCGAGGCGCCACACCCACGGGGCGTAGCGCGGCAAGTACGCTACCGCCCGTTGCTCCAACGAGTAGCCGTGCCGGCGATGATAGTGGTGGAGGAACTCGATCTTGAGCCGGGCCATATCCACGCCGGTGGGGCACTCGCGGCGGCACGCCTTGCAGCTCACGCACAATCCGAGCGTGGCGCGCAGCTCCTCGGACGTGAGCGCCCCGGGGCCGAGTTGTCCGGTGAGCGCGAGTCGCAGCGTGTTCGCGCGGCCGCGGGTGGTGTCGCGCTCGTCACTCGTCACCCGGTAGGACGGGCACATGACACCGGAGCTCGCTTTGCGACACGCCCCGTTGTTGTTGCACATCTCCACCGCGCCCGTGATGCCGCCCCAGGGTGACCAGTCGAGCACGGCGCGCAACGGATCGGGCTGGTACTCTGGGCGATAGCGGAACAGAGAGCGGTCGTCCATCCGCGGCGGGGACACGATCTTGCCCGGATTGAACAGCCCGCCGGGGTCGAACTGTTGCTTCACTGCTTCGAACGCGCGCGCAAGGCGTTCCCCGAGCATCGGTTCGATGAATTCAGAGCGCACGATGCCGTCGCCGTGCTCACCGGAGTGGGAGCCCTTGAACTCGCGCACGAGCGCGTGCGCCTCGTCCGCGATGGCACGCATCTTCGTAACATCGCCCACATCCTTGAGGTTGAGGGCTGGCCGGATGTGGAGGCAGCCCACGGACGCATGGGCGTACCAGGTGCCGCTCGTGCCATGGCGCCGGAAGATCTCAGAGAGCCGATCGGTGTACGCGGCCAGGTGATCGAGGGGAACGGCGCAGTCCTCGATGAACGACACGGGCTTCACGTCGCCCTTCATGGACATCACGATGTTGAGTCCCTCCTTGCGGACGGCCCAGATCTCCCGCTGGAAGCCGGGTTCCTCCGCGCGAACGACCGCGTCGGGCAGTCCCAGCGAACCCATGAGATCCCCGAGGCGGTCGAGCCCGCGGCGCTGCTCCTCGCGGTCGTCGCCCGCGAACTCCACGAGCAGCAGCGCGTCCGGCTCGCCCCGCACGAACCGCCGGACCGACTCGCGAAGCGCGGCGTTCTCACGCGCCAGGCCCAGCAGCGTCCGGTCCACCAGTTCCACCGCCGCAGGACCGAGGTCCACGATGTGACGGGTCGCCTCCACGGCGGCGTGGAGCGTCGGGAAGTGACACACGCCGAGTGCCGTGTGACGTGGAGGTGACGCCAGGTCCAGCTCGATTGCCGTGAAGAACGCGAGCGTCCCCTCAGAGCCCACAAGGAGCCTTGCCAGGTTGAAATCCGGCGGCCCGATGCGGTGGAGGTTGTAGCCCGCCACGTGGCGCAGGACCTTCGGCACGCGTCGCTCGATCTCGTCGGCCTCGCGCAGGTAGAGGAGCCGGAGGGCCCGCACCAATTCCAGGTAATTCCGGTCCATCCGAGGCGCGCCATCAGCCAGGTGCTCGGGCGTGGGACCGAACCGGTGGGCGCTGCCGTCCGCGAGAATGGCTTGGACGGCGTGGATGTTGTCGGCCATCAGACCGTGGCGAATGGACCGCGCGCCCGCGCTGTTGTTCCCCGCCATGCCGCCGATGGTGGCCTGACTGGCCGTAGCGGGATCCACGGGGAAACACAGGCCGTGGGGGCCAAGGTGCGCGTTGAGCCGGTCCAGTATCACCCCCGGCTCGACCGTGGCTCGCCGTGCCGCGACGTCGAGCTCGAGCACTTGGGTCAGGTACTTGCTGGTGTCCACGATCAGCCCCGGGCCGATCGCCTGACCTGCCTGCGACGTGCCGGCGCCACGCGGCGTGATGGACACGCCTTCTTCGCACGCGATCGCCACGACCGTGGCGACATCCTCCCGCGTGCGCGGCAACACCACGCCGATGGGCTCGATCTGATAGATCGACGCGTCGGTGCTGTAGCGGCCCCGGTCGAACGGGTCGAACAGCACCTCGGCTGTGGTCTCGCGCCGCAACCGCGCCGCGAGCCGGCGGTCTCCTGGCTTCACTGGATCGCTCATCCGTTTAGCGCATCAACGGTTCATCCTCGCGCTGGGACCGCAGCTTACTCTGTGTGATCCGCAGCCGTACAATTGGCCGGGCAGTCCACCGGAGACCCACGCGTGACATACCGCAGCGGGCGGCATTTCCTCCAGATCCCCGGACCCACCAATATCCCGGACCGCGTGCTCCGCGCGATGGATCGGCCCACGATCGATCACCGGGGTCCCGCGTTCGCCGACCTGGCGCGCGACGTCCTGGCGGGCCTCAAAGACGTGTTCGGAACGCGCAGCCATGTGGTGATCTATCCTGCATCGGGCAGCGGGGCTTGGGAAGCGGCGCTGGTGAACACGCTGTCGCCCGGCGACAAGATACTCGCGTTCGAGCACGGCTTCTTCGCCGTCGGCTGGGCGCGGGTTGCCGCGCGCCTGGGCCTCGAGGTCGAGCTCGTCCCGCTGGACTGGCGCCGCGGCGTGGACCCGGCCGTCGTCGAAGAGAAGCTTGGCGCCGACCGGGATCGCGCGATCAAGGCGGTGCTCGTGGTGCACAACGAGACCTCTACCGGGGTCACGAGCCGCGTGCCCGCCGTGCGCCACGTGCTCGATCGGCTGGGACATCCGGCGTTGCTCATGGTGGACACGGTGTCGTCGCTCGCCTCCGTGGAGTATCGCCACGATGAATGGCGCGTGGACGTGACAGTCGCCGGATCGCAAAAAGGCCTCATGCTGCCGCCGGGGCTCTCGTTCAACGCGATCAGCGAGAAGGCCTGGCGGGCTCGCGGCGTGGCGAAGCTTCCCCGCTCGTACTGGAGCTGGGACGACATGGTGGAGTTCAACGCCAGCGGGTTCTTCCCATACACGCCGGCGACGAACCTGCTGTTCGGGCTGCGCGAGGCGCTCGCCATGCTGCGCGAGGAAGAGTTGTCCAACGTGTTTGCCCGGCACGGCAGGCTCGCCGCCGCCACCCGACGAGCGGTGGCGGCCTGGGGCCTCGACGTTTTCGCGCTCGACCCCGTCGAGCAGAGCAACACCATCACGGCGGTGCTTCTCCCCGACGGGACGGATGCGGACGCGGTTCGGCGCGCGGCCCTCGAACGGTTCGATCTCTCGCTCGGCCCTGGACTCGGCAAGCTGAAGGGCCGCGTGTTCCGCATCGGCCATCTGGGCGATCTGAACGAGCTGATGCTGGCGGGGACGCTGTGCGGCGTGGAGATGGCGCTCGTGGCCGCCGGTGTGCGTGTGAGGCGCGGGGGCGTCCAGGCAGCGTTGGATCACTTGCTCGGCGGCGGGGATTAGTGGGTTCGCGCGTCACCGCCGGATTGCTCTTCTGCGCCGCGTGCGCGCGCACCGACCGTCCACTCGACATCCGCTTCGGCCACGTCGGCGCCCCGGGATCACTCTTCGCCATCTCGGCGGAGGAATTCGCGCGTCGCGCGAACGAGCAACTCGGCCCGCGAGCGCGCGTGCTCGTGTTCGGCTCCAGCCAGCTCGGCAGCGACGAAGTCATGATGCAGAAACTGAAGCTCGGCACGCTGGAGCTCGCGCTCCCATCCACGGTCATGTCCACCGCGGTTGCGGCGTTCGGTTTGTTCGAGATGCCGTATCTCGTGAAGGATCGCGCGCACATGAAGCGGATCGAGCAGGCCATCGTCTGGCCGACGCTCGGACCGCAGGCTGAGGCCGCCGGCTACAGGATCCTCGCGGTGTGGGAGAATGGGTTCCGTCACATCACCAACAACCGCCGCCCCATCGCGCGTCCGGAGGACCTGCGCGGCATCAAGCTGCGCACGCCCACCGGTCAATGGCGCATCCGGATGTTCCAGGCGTTCGGCGCAAACCCGTCCCCCATGCCGTTGTCCGAAGTTTTCGTTGCGCTCCAAACCGGCGTGATGGATGGCCAGGAAAACCCGGTCGCCCAGATTCACTCCGCCAGGCTGCACGAGGTGCAGACGTATCTCTCGCTGACCAGCCACGTGTACACGCCGGCCTACGTGACCGCCGGCCTCGCCGCCTGGGATCGGCTCTCTGAAGACGTGCGCGCCGTCCTGCAAACGACCGCTCGCGAGGTCCAGGGATTCGTTTACGAGGCCGCCGAGCGCCTCGATCGCGAGCTGCTGGCCGAGCTCGGCGCGAGCGGGATTCAGGTGAACGAGCCTGACCGTGCAGCCTTCCTCAACGCAAGCCGCGCCATCTACGCCGAGTTCGCGGGATCCGTCTCCGGAGGGAGAGCGCTCATCGATAGCGCCGTCGCCCTCGGCAACCGGTAGATGAGCCGGCTCCGCCGCGGCTTCGAGCGGCTGCTCGAGGGGCTCGTGATCGGCCTCATGGCGGCGCTCGCCGGAGTCGTGCTGCTCGCCATCGCGTTCCGCAAGGCGGGCGCCTCGCTCGTCTGGTACGACGAGATCGCCGCGATCCTGCTCGCCTGGCTCACGTACTACGGCGCCGCCCTCGCTGCCCTGAAGCGGGCGCATATCGGGTTTCCACGGATCGTCCAGTCCGCTCCACCCCACGCGAGAACGGCGCTCATTGCCATCCGTGCGCTCGCCGTTATCGGGTTCTTCGGGCTCGTGGCCTGGGCGGGCTGGCGCGTGCTGGGCGCCCTGAGCGGTCTCACGCTCGGCAGCCTGCCGTGGCTCCCGACGCAGGTCACGCAGTCCGTGATCCCGATTGGCGCCGTCCTGTTCATCATCGCGGAGGGGTTGAACGCGGCGGAAGCGCGCAGGGAGCCCACGGCGTGATCCTCGCGCTCCTCCTGCTCGCCCTGATCGCCCTCGTCCTGATCGACGTGCCCATCGCGATCGCCCTGGGCATCACGGCGGTCGTGGCGACGGCGCTCGCCAGGGGCGGCGAGGCGCTGGCGAACGTGGCCATCGTACTGTTCGACGGCGCGGCGGAGTTTCCGCTGATCGCTGTGCCGCTGTTCGTGCTGGCGGGCGCGATCATGAACGCCACGGGAATCTCGCGCCGGCTGGTGGCGCTCGCCGCGGCGCTGTTCGGGTTCATCCGGGGCGGGCTCGCGATGGTGAGTATCGGCACCTCGCTGTTCTTCGCCGAGATTTCCGGGTCCGCCGTGGCCGATGTCGCCGCGCTCGGCTCCATCCTCATTCCGCAGATGCGGGCCAAGGGCTATCCCAACACGGTCGCCGCCGCCGTGTGCTCGTCCGCCGCGACGCTCGCCGTGATCATCCCACCCTCCATTCCGATGATCCTCTATGCCGCGATGTCCGGCAGCTCCGTCGTGCAGCTGTTTGTGGCCGGCGTCGTACCGGGATTGATCGGCGCCGCGGCGATGATGGGCGTCGCCTACGGGCTGGCGCACCGCTACAACCTGCCGGCTGAAGAAGCGTTCCAGCTCCGCCGCGTCGCAGCGGCGTTGAAGCACGCCGGATGGGCGCTGCTGCTGCCCGTGATCATTCTCGGCGGCATCTTCAGCGGCTGGGTCACCGCCACTGAGGGCGCGGCGCTGGCGGTGCTCGCGAGCCTCGTGGTGGGCGGCGGGCTGTACCGCGAGCTCGACTGGCCCCGCCTCCGCGCGGCGATCATGGAAGGCGGCGTGCAGACGGCCGTCGTCATGTTGCTCGTGGCGACGTCGGCGCTGCTTGGCGAATACCTCACGGAGGTCCAGCTGCCCCAGCGCGTGGCGGAAGCGATCGTTGGCCTGACGGCCAACCCGCTTGCAGTGCTCGCGCTACTCAACGTGTTCTTTCTCGCCGTCGGTCTGTTTCTTCACTCCGCGGCGGCGATCATTCTGGTCGTCCCGATCGTGATGCCCCTCGTGCAAGCCGTGGGCATCGACCCCGTCCATTTCGGTCTGATCGTGACGCTGAACCTCGGCATCGGCCAGCAGACTCCGCCGGTGGCAAGCGTCCTGATCACGGCCTGCGCAATCGCTCGCGCGGACATCTGGGAGGTGAGCAAAGTGAACGTGCGGTTCATCGCCGCGCTGCTGGCGGTGCTCCTGCTCGTCACCTACGTTCCCGCCGTTCCGATGGCGCTGGTCAACCTGCTGTATCACTAGACCATGAACCCTCTGACCGACGTCGTTCTGCTCGAGCGCAGAGGCCCCATAGCCACGGTGGTCCTCAATCGCCCCGAGCGCCTGAACGCGCTGAACCAGGCGACGTGGACCAGCCTGACGACCGCGTTCGGCAGCCTGGATCGCGACGATTCGGTCCGCTGCATCGTCGTGCGCGGCGCCGGGGACCGGGCGTTCGCGGCCGGCGCCGACATCGCAGAGTTCGCGGCCGAACGCAGCACGGTCGAACAGGCGCGGGAGTACGGCGCCGTCGAGCATCGCGCCGTCATGGCCGTGGCTGACTGCCGGCACCCCACGGTCGCGCTCATTCGTGGGGCCTGCGTGGGCGGAGGCCTGGAGATCGCCGTGGCCTGCGACATCCGGATCTGCGGCATCTCCGGCCGATTCGGTGTGCCGATCAACCGGCTCGGGCTCACGATGCAATACCCCGAGCTCGAGTTCTTCATCCGCGCCATCGGTCGCGCGGCCGCGCTCGAAATCCTGCTCGAGGGCTCGGTGGTGGACGCCGAGCGCGCGCTGGCGCTGGGCCTGGTGAACCGGGTGGTGCCGGACGATCACGTCGAGCGTGAGGCCTACGCGTCCGCTGAACGGATCGCGGAGGGCGCGCCGCTCGTCAATCGCTGGCACAAACGCTTCGTGCGGCGGCTGGATCGGGGAGGGTCGCTCACGCCGGAGGAGCTGGACGAGGCGTTCGAGGCGTACGCCACCGACGACTACCGCATCGGCTATCAGGCGTTCCTCGGCAAGCAGCAGCCCCGGTTCGAAGGGAAGTAGGTCGAACGATGGGTCCGCTCGACGGGCTCCGCGTGATCGAGCTGGCTCACATCATGGCCGGTCCCGTATGCGGCCGCATGCTGGCGGACCTCGGTGCCGACGTCATCAAGGTCGAGAAGCTCCCCGGCGGCGACACGTCGCGCAGTTTCTTGCCGCCCGACGTGAACGGCGAGTCCGCAGCGTTCATGATGCTGAATCGCAACAAGCGCGGGATCGCCGTGGACCTCAAGGCACCCGACGGACAGGAGATCGTCCGCCGCCTGCTCCAGCGAGCCGACGTGGTGATCGAGAACTACCGCACCGGCACAATGGAACGGCTCGGCCTGGGGTACGACGCGCTGCGCCGCCACCATCCAGGCCTCGTGTTCTGCGAGATCTCGGGCTACGGCCGCACGGGACCCATGGCGGATCACGGCGGCTTCGACCTCATCGCGCAAGGCTACTCGGGCCTGATGAGCGTCACGGGGGAAGGACCCGGACGGCCACCCGTCAAATGCGGGCCGCCCGTCACGGACGTCACAGCGGGAATCATCGCCTGTGTGGGCGTGCTCGCCGCGCTGCTCCACCGGCGGCAGACGGGCCAGGGCCAGCGGGTGGACACGTCGCTGTTCGAGGCTGGCATCACGCAAACGTACTGGCAGGCGGCCATCGCCCTCGCCACCGGCGTTTCCCCGGGGCCCATGGGCTCAGCCCATCCGCTCACCGCACCCTATGAAGCATTTCAGACGGCCGATGGCTGGATTACCGTCGGCGCGTCGAGCCAGCCAACGTGGGTGAAGCTCACCGAGGCCATTGGCCACCCCGAGCTCGCAGCGGACCCGCGGTTTGCGGAGAACGCGGATCGCATGCGGAACCGCGCGACGCTCGCGGAGATCTTGTCCGCGATCTTCCAGCAAGGATCGTCCGCGACGTGGCTTCAGCGCCTTGAGGCCGCCGGAACTCCGGCGGGGCCGGTCCTGTCCGTCGGCGACATGTTGAGCCACCCGCAGGCCATCGCCCGCGGCATGGTGACGGAAGTCGAGCATTCCCGCCTGGGAGCGGTGAAGACGGTGGGCTTTCCGATTCGGCTGTCAGGCACACCGAGCGAGGTGCGGCGCGGAGCGCCGATCCTGGGGGAGCACACGAGAGAGGTCCTGACGGAATTGGGCTACTCGGCACCGCAGATCGCGGCGCTCGAGCAGCACGCCGTGGTGGCTACAGCGTAGTCAGGCCTTCAGTGCGCCTCCACCCCCATGATGTGCGGGCTCCCGACAGTCTCGAGCGCGTCCCGCAGCGTGTTCGGCGTCATCTTCTTCCGCAGGCGGACCGCGTACTCCAGCACGACCACCTCTCCTTCCGGCGTCATGCCGCTGAACCGCCATTTCTTCAAGCGGTCGTCGAGCACGCGCTCCACCGCGCGCCGGGCTTGTTCCGCGTCGCGCGTCCGGACGCGCAGCAGCACGTCGAAGCTCGGCTCCCCCTCGTCCGGGCCCTCCGTGTCCGCGGTCGCTTCCTTGCGCCGCTTCTCCGCCCGATCGGCCAGCACGTCCAGCTGCTCGGCGGAGAGTGCCTTCAGGATCTCATCGTCGAGCTTCGCGACGAAGCTGCTCTGGCGGCCGGCGAACTGACGTGCCTCTTCGAGCCGCTGCTCCGCGACCGCGCCCTCAAACACGGCAGCCATGCGGCCGAAATCGGAGTACCAGAGCAGCAGAATGATGGCGTTGTAGATCAGCGAGATCGAAAGCGCCACGGACGGGTCTACCCCCGCGGCGAGGCCGAGCGCGGTGGCCAGGAAGATGTACACGGCGTCCTTGCTGTCCTCGAGCGTGTTGCGGAACCGCACGGCGGCCACGACCCCGGCGAGCGCAAAGGCGAGCGCCAGGCTGGTCTTGACCAGGACCATGATCCCGGCGACGACCACCGGCAGGATGATCAGGGTATGGACCAGGGATTGCCGGAACCCCTTCTTCTGCCGGGTCAGGATGTAGAGCCAGGCGATCGGCACCGCGAGCAACGCCGCGACGATCATCGCGGCAGCGGCCCGCGCCATCTGCCCGAATAGCGGGCCCGATGCCATCCCCGCCACCGGCTCCTGCGTCATCGCCCGGCCCAACTGCTCGAGCAGCGGCACGCCGCCGACCGGGGCGACAAGCAACGGCCTGATGGCCGGTACCTGCTGCCACAGCAAGGCGGTCGTGCCCAGCAAGAGCACGTAGTACCCGATCGTGCGGGCGGCCAGATTGTCCCACAACCGCCGCAGCTTCCCTCGCCGCTTGTTCGTACTCATAGGATTCCCCGGGGTCGACAGTGTGGGTGAGGATGCCCCGGCTCATGACCCCGGTGAGCCTACGGCATCCCGCACTCCGCTAGGATGCATTGCGTCCCGGCCGGGTTCTTGTCAATAGCCCGCCCCGGAGTCGCTCGGCAAGGCACTACGGGCAATGGCTCTGGGGAGGGGCTGAGGACGGCTCAGGCACCGGTGGGGCTACAACGAGTAGTTCGGCGCTTCCCGCGTAATCACCACGTCATGCGGGTGCGACTCTCGCAGCCCCGCCGATGTGACCTGAACGAACTCCGTGTCACACCGCAGCTGATCCATCGTCGTCACGCCGCAGTACCCCATGCCGCTCCGGATGCCGCCCACCAGTTGGAACAATACGTCCGCCACCGGGCCCCGATAGGGTACACGCCCCTCGATCCCTTCGGGCACGAGCTTGCGGGGCGACAGCTCCCCTTCCTGGAAGTAGCGGTCCGCCGAGCCTTCCTGCATCGCCGCCAGCGACCCCATGCCTCGCACCATCTTGAACCGCCGCCCCTCAAGCAGGAAACTCTCGCCCGGGCTCTCTTCCGTGCCGGCCAGCATGGTGCCGATCATGACGCTCGACGCACCCGCAGCCAGCGCCTTCACGGCGTCACCGGAGTACTTGACGCCCCCATCCGCGATGACGGGCACGTCTCCAGCGCCGCGCACCGCCTCGACGATCGCCGTCACCTGTGGCACGCCCACGCCCGTGACCACTCGCGTGGTGCAGATGGCCCCGGGCCCAACACCTACCTTGACGGCGTCCACGCCACGTTCCACCAGTTCACGCGCGCCTTCTGTGGACGCCACGTTGCCCGCGACGATCTGCGCGTCGGGGAACGCCTCCCGTAACATCCCGACGGTGCCGAGCACCCCCTCCGAATGCCCGTGCGCGGAGTCCACGACGATCACGTCGGCTCCCGCGGACACCAGCGCCTCGGCGCGCGGGCGCGTATCGCCCCCCGCGCCCAGCGCCGCCGCCACCCGGAGCCGGCCGTGCTGATCCTTGTTCGCGTCCGGGTATTGCCGCCGCTTGAAGATGTCCTTCACGGTGATCAGGCCGCGCAGCACTCCCTTCTCGTCCACCACCGGCAGCTTCTCGATGCGGTGCAGGCCGAGAATCCGTTCCGCCTCTTCCAGCGTGGTCCCAACAGCCGCCGTAATCAACCGGTCCTTGGTCATCACCTCGCGGACCGGCCGGTCGAGGGTCTGCTCGAACTGCAGGTCCCGATTCGTGATGATTCCGACCAGCCGTCCACTGTCGTCCACGATCGGGACGCCGGAGATCCGGAATCGCGCCATGAGGGTGAGCGCGTCGCGCAACGGCCGGTCGGGCCCGAGCGTGATGGGCTGCAGGATCATTCCGCTCTCCGACCGCTTCACGCGGTCGACCTCGGCGGCCTGGCGATCGATCGGCATGTTCTTGTGAATCACGCCAATGCCGCCCGCACGGGCCATGGCGATGGCCATCTCCGACTCGGTGACCGTATCCATCGCGGCGGCGACCACCGGGATGTTGAGCGGAATGGCTCGGGTCAGACGGGTGCGCACGTCCACGTCGCGCGGATGGACCGTCGAATGCCGCGGAACGAGCAAGATGTCATCGAAGGTCAGGGCGTATCCGGGACGCAGCCGGCTCATCGTCCACCTCCGCGGTGCGCTATCAGAAGCACGAAACCCGCCGGCCGGTGAGTGGCCTGGCGGGTTCTCGGGGCACAAATCGTCTTTCCATAGCACAAGGTAGCGCCCGGATTGACGGAGGGTCAAGCTGCCGGGGGATCCTCCGCGCGGGGCTCGTCACGCGGTGCCTCCGGTGGGCCCGAGGCGGCCGGGGGGCCCGGTGCGGCCGTCTTGCCCAGCTCCTCCACCGCCGCGCGCCCGGCAGACGCCAGCCCGTCCATCAGCCGTGCCGCTGCGTCCACGACGTTCATCGTGCCACGGATGGCCGCGGCAGGCACGCGCGTGGCGCGGAGCGTGTCTTCCACGCCCTCGGCGAGTCGTTGCAGCGGAGATGCGTTCTTCGCGCCGGTGCCATGCTTCGACTCGAGAAACTCAAGGTAGTCAAGCACCTGGTAGGCCGTTTCGTCCGGCAGGTTCTCCAGGATGCGCAGCACGCGCTTTCGCATGATCTCGTTCATCCGTCCTCCGTCACGGCTGCCGTAGCGAGAGCTCGATGGCGTCCACCACGGGCGTGTACAAGTAGCGCATGCGGCCCGCGCGGATCCTCGCCAGCATCACCACCTCGGCCAGCGGCTGAAGCTGGTCCACGAACTGCGCCTGCGCGGGTTCCAGCACCACGTACACGAACCCGGACTCCGGCAGCGGTCCGCGAGCCAGCATGTAGCGCGCTCCCAGCGGGAGCTCGGGCCGCAGCTCGTCCGCCGTCTGTTGCGAGATGTACTGGACAGTCCACTGCACGAGTTTCCCTTCGAACTCCCGGGGCCGTGCGGTGACCTCGGCGGCGCTCACGCCCAACAGGACGCCCTGTGCCGACGGCCGGAGATCGCTCTCCCGAATCCAGCCCTCCGTCTCCACGCGAATCCAGTCACCGGAGCGCGCGAGCACGCGCACGGACGCCCCCGCGGCGAGCCGGCCCGAAGCAGCGCCGTCCGGCACGGTCAAGAGATCCACCGCGCCGGCCGTTACGCCCCGATCGAGACTCGGGGCCCCTCCCGTGCTCGGGACTGCCGCTCCGGCGTTCGCTGCCGGCGCCGGGGCAAGTGGGGCTCCGCCCGTTGGCTTGAGCCCGCCCGACGCAATCCAGCCAGTGCGCCGAACTCGAACCCAGTCGTCGTCGCGGCCGACTTCCTGGAGGAGGAAGCCGGTGGCGAGGCGCGCCAGGACCGCGCCGTTGGGACGGGCGCGGAGGTTCTCTCCCGACGCCGCGTTCACGGCAAGATCGAACCCTTCCCGCGCGCCGGAGCGGCTCACCGAACGAGCCCAGACCCAGCCCTCCAGCGTGACTTCCGTGAAGCCGCCGCGCTCAGATCCCACGGTCACTTCGGCGCCCTCTGCGACCGTGCCGAGCACACGAGCGGTCTCGCTCGGCGCCAACCGGAATCGCTCGCTGCGTGACACCTGAAGCCGTGTCTGCGCGTGGGAGTCGTCGGGAACCGCGGCGAAGGCCAGTACGGCGGCGAACAGGCAGGCTGGTTGGGCTCGCCGGTGCAGGCTAGATTGCGTCATTTTCGTAACTTACACCATTCTACGACCGCGCTTTTTGCATGTCAAACCGACACGCGCTGGCCTCGCTCGCGGCTCTCGGACTTCTGCTCTACCCAGGACTCGCATGGAGCCAGGTAGGGCACCTGCCAGGCCACTCACCGTACCGCGACCTGAGCGTTCGCCACGCCCTGGTTCTCCAGGGCGGCTACCTGTCCGGTTCCGGTGGCCGCCCCGCGGCCGGGCCGCACGACGGCCCGTTACTCGGACTACGCTACACTATTCACCTCGGCGGGCCATTTGAAGCGATCTTCGGCGTTTCGGCGGCGGATCTCAAGCGCGTGATGCACGAGGACAGCCTTCCGCCAGACACGACGCGTCAATCCGTGGGCATCGCCGAAGTGGGGTTCGGGTTCCTGCTCACCGGTGAGAAGACCTGGCGTCGTCTGGTGCCCTACATCGCGGCCACGATGGGCGCCGCGTTCGGGGGCAGCGTGCCGCGCGACACGAGCGGTTTCACACTGGACGGTTTCAGCTTCGACCGGGCATTCCAGTTCGGGCCCCAGGTTGGGATCCGCTGGTATGCGTCCCGGCGCCTCCACTTGCGAGTCGAAGGTCGCGACATCATGTGGCGCCTGACGTACCCGCAGGGCTGGTACCGCCTGGATCTCTACCCCGGGGCGGTGCCCCCGCTCATCGCGGGGATTGACTCCGGGATTGAGTGGACGCACAACCTGTCGCTCAACATTGCGCTGGGGTACGCCCTCCGCTTCTAGCCCTTGGAGTTCTTCGCCGACGGGCTGAGGCGCGGCGTCGCGCTACTGCTCGGTGGAGATGCCGAGGTCTGGGGCACCACCTGGCTGTCCCTCCGAATTGCCCTGCTCGCCACGCTGTTCGCGTGCATCTTCGGGATTCCGCTCGGCTTCGCCGTGGGAACCACGCGGTTCTGGGGCCGCCGGGCCGCGCTCACCGTTCTCAACACGCTGCTCGCGTTCCCCACCGTAGTCGTGGGGGTCGTAATCTGGGGCCTGCTCACGAGGCGTGGGCCCCTTGGCGGCGCGGGCCTGCTGTACACCTCGTGGGCGATCGTGGTCGCCGAGATCGTGTTGGCGATCCCCATCGCGGCTGCCCTCACGGCGGCAGCCGTGCAGGGCATTGACCCCCGGGTCCGCCGCACGGCGCTCACGCTCGGCGCCGGGTGGTGGCGCACGCAATGGGCCGTGGCGCGGGAGGCCCGGTTCGCCCTGCTCGCGGCCGTGGTGCTCGCGTTTGGCCGGGTGCTCGCGGAGCTGGGCGCGGCCATGATCGTGGGCGGCAACATCCGGTATCACACGCGGACTCTGACCACCGCGGTGGCCCTGGCGACGTCGCAGGGGGACTTCGCGCTCGCGATCGCACTGGGCCTCGTGCTGCTCGCGCTCGCTCTCACGGTGAATGTCCTGCTCCAGCTTGTCCAGGGGCGCGGCGATGCTTAGCGCGCGGGACATCGAGCACCGCTACGGCAATCGCCTGGCGCTCGCGATCGCGGAATTGACGCTGAACGCGGGCAGCATCACCGCGCTCGCGGGCCCCAACGGCTCGGGCAAGAGCACACTGCTGCGTGTGCTCGGCTGCGTGGAATATCCGACACGCGGGGTGGTGACGCTGGACGGACAGGTGATGGTCACGTCGGCCGATCGATGGCGCGCGCGGCGGCGCATCACGCTGGTCGAGCAGCGTCCCCTCTTGTTCCGTGGTTCCGTCACGCAGAACCTCGCCTACGCCCTGTCCCTCCATCGCGTGCGCGGCGCGGGCGCGGAACGCCGCGCGGCGTCCGCCCTGGCACGTATGGATCTCACCGGGTTCGCGGGCCGGGACGCCCGTTCGCTCAGCGACGGTGAGGTGCAGCGCGTGGCGGTCGCCCGGGCGCTGGCGCTCGAGCCGGACGTCTTGCTGCTGGACGAGCCGGTGAGCGCGGCCGACCCGGCGTCAACGGCGGCGTTGTACCGCGCGATCGAGCAGGAGCGCGCCCGCGGCGCCGCCATCTGCTTTGCGTCCCACCAGGTCGAGGACGCGTTCCGCTGGTCGGACCGCTTGCTCGGCCTCACCGACGGCAGCATCAGCCCGGTGACGCCCGTGAATCTGTTTCGGGCCGTCATCCCCGACGGCACCGGCCCGCGCACCGTGCGCGCCGGGCCGCTCGAGATTCAGGTGGTGACCGACCGCACCGGCCCCGTAACGATCGCCATCCCGCCCGACGACATCGTGGTGAGTCCCGCCCCGCTGCGATCGAGCGCGCGCAACGCGTTTCAGGGCCGGATCACCCGCATCGGGGATGACGGCAGGGGAGGGGTGGTGCTGACCGTCGACGTGGGCGTGAACCTCCAGGCGCACATCACGCGCGCCGCGCTCCAGGATCTGGCGCTCACGCTGGGATCGGCCGTCGTGGTCACGTTCAAGACCATGGCAGTGCGTGTGTTCTGACCACAGATCACTTGGCGCGAATAGTCGGAACGGCACTAGATTACTCGACATCGAAGCGACCCTCCCCGCGATCATGGAATCCAGGTCACGAACCGCCGAAGCCCAACGACAGCCCCCGGTGTCACCGGGCACTTCTGCTGCTCCCGCACCTGCGGCCGACGCAACGCCAGAAGCGAGCCCTGCCATCGTGGAGGAAATGGCCGTGTGGCTGGAAGTGAACGGCGAGCCGACGATCACGTGGATGTGCACGCCCGACCAGCTCGAGGAGCTGGCCGTGGGCTGGCTCCATGGCGAAGGGTACATCCGCGCGCTGGCCGATTTGCGGCGCCTGCGCCCGTGCGCCACGGACCTGGGTTTCTGGGCCGACGTCGTGCCCGAGCTCGTCGATGCCGTGAAGCACGAGGAGCGACGTCACGTGCTCGCGTCCGGGTGCGGCGCCGTGACGACGGCGCTCGGCGACCCGGCGACCCTGACGCGCCGCGGCGTCGTGTCCCTCCCCGCGTTGGCGGAGATGCGGGCGCTGTTCAAGACGCTGTTCCAACGGGGCGAGCGCTACCACGATTCGGGCGGCATCCACGCCGCGGCGCTCACCGACGGGATGACGCTGCTGCATCACGCGGAAGACATCGGGCGTCACAACGCCGTCGACAAGGTGATCGGCAGTGCGCTGTTGGCGGGCCGCAGTCTGAGCGGACTTGGCCTCCTGGTCACCGGCCGGATTTCCGGCGAGCTGGCCTTCAAGGCCGCGCGGGCCGGATTGGGGTACGTGGCCACGCCGTCCGTGCCGTCGTCCCTGGCGGTGGACATCGCCCGGCGCTCCGGCATGACGCTGGTTGGCCGGGCCGTGAGCGGCTCACCGCAGGTGCATTCACCCCACGCGGGGCGATGACGGTGCGCGGCGCGGTACTCGCCGGCGGCGCGGCCAGCCGCTTCGACGGCAAGCCCAAGGGCCTGGAGAAAGTCGGCGGCGAACGCATCGTGGACCGCGTCGTCCGGGCGGTCGAGACGGTCACGCGGGCGACTCCCGCGCTGATCGCCAACGCGCCGGGTGCCGGCACCTGGTGTCCCGGCTTGACCGTGGTGCGCGACGTCTTGCCGGGCCGGGGCTCGCTGGGCGGGATCTACACCGCTGTCACCGCTGGCGAGGGGCCCGTGCTGCTGGTGGCGTGGGACATGCCGTTCGTGCCCGTGGGCCTGCTCGAGGCACTCGTCACCGGCGCGAACGGATATGACGTATTCCTGCCGGAGAGCGGCGGCAAGCGCGGTCTGGAGCCCCTGTGCGGGGTGTATGGTCCCGCGTGCGCCGGCGCCATTCGCGAGCAGTTGGAGCAGGAGGACTACCGGGCGATCGGGTTCCACGAGCGCGTCCGCGTCGGTACTTTGGCGCTCGCGGAGGTGTCCCGTCACGGCGATCCCGAGATGCTCTTCTACAACGTGAACACCGCGCAGGACCTGGCGGAAGCCGAGGCGATGTGGCAGCGACGCGCGTAATCGCGGTGGTCGGCAAGAAAGACGCCGGCAAGACCACGCTCGTGGTCGCGCTGGCCTCCGAGTTCGCCCGGCGCGGCCGTCGAGTGGCCACCATCAAGCACGGGACCCACCCGGCGCAGGTGGACACGCCTGGCACGGACACCTACCGCCATTACCGGGAGGGCATGGCCGCGCAGGTGCTCATGGAGTTCCCGGGTGGGCGCGTCATGTTCGAGCGGGTCGAGCGGGAATCGGATCCCGTGTCGCTCATCCGCAGATACCTGGAAGCCCAGATCGTATTGGTGGAAGGGTTCACCAAATCGCCGCTCCCCAAGGTCGAGGTCCACCGCACGGCTGCGCACAAGGCGCCGTTGTTCGATCCCGCGAGCCCAGACGCGAGCCGGTGGGTCGCGGTGGTGACGGACGACGAGGCCCTGCGACTTTCCGTGCCGATCTTCCGGTTCAGCGACACCGCTTGGCTTCCGTCGCTCGCCAACCTGGTCTGGGAGCGCGCCGAGCAGCTCGCGGACTGACGCCGTGCTGACGCCGCGAGAAGCGGCCCGGGCGATCCTGGCAGACATCGCCCCACTCGCCACGGAGCGCCTCCTGCTCGAGGACGTCCTCGACCGCGTGCTCGCCGAGGACGTGACGAGCCCGCTCGATCTCCCCCCCTGGGACAACTCCGCGATGGACGGATACGCCGTGCGCTCCGCAGACATGGCCCCCGGCGTTGAGCTCGCCATCGTGGAATCTGTTCCGGCCGGCCGTTTCCCCACGCGGTCGCTGGGCCCGGGCCAGTGCACGCGCATCTTCACGGGCGCCCCGCTGCCCGAGGGCGCGGACGGCGTGATCCGGCAGGAGGATACGACACAGCTCGGCGCCGACCGCGTGCGGATCGTCAACGTGCGCGACACAGGGCGCAACGTGCGGTTTCGGGGCGAGGACATCCGCCGGAACAGCGTCGTCCTCCGCCGCGGCAGCGCACTCGGGCCGGCGCAGATAGGCGTGCTGGCATCTGTCGCGCACGGCGCTGTGACGGTGCATCGCCGGCCGCGCGTGGCGTTTCTCGGGTCAGGCGATGAGATCGCGGACCTGGATGAGACCGACGCGATTCTGGCCGGCAAGAAGATCGCGTCCTCCAACTCCTACACGCTGGCTGCCAATCTCCGGCGTGATGGGGCGGAGCCCGTGAACCTTGGCATCGCGCACGACGACCCAGACGACTTGCGGGCCAGGCTCGCCGGGGCCGCAGGCGCCGATCTGCTCGTCACCACCGCCGGCGTCAGCGTGGGCGAGCATGACCACGTCCGCGCGGTGTTCGAGCAGATGGGCGGGCAGATGACGTTCTGGCGCATCCGCATGCGACCCGGGGCTCCCGTGGGCTTTGGGCGACTGGGCGCGGTGCCGTGGATCGGGCTGCCGGGGAATCCGGTGAGCGCGATGGTCACGTTCGAGTTGTTCGTGCGACCGGTGTTACGGCGGATGCTTGGTCACACCGGATTGTTCCGCCGCCCGGTCCGGGTGAAGGTGGCCGAGCGCATTTCGCTCGGCCCTCCGCTGAGGCACTACCTGCGAGCCGTCGTCACGGAGCAGCGGGGGGAGCGGTTGGCCCGGCTCACGGGGCCGCAGGGCTCCGGGATCCTCACGTCGATGGTCCTGGCAAACGCGCTATTGATCGTCCCCGAAGACCACAAGACCGTGGATGTGGGGGAGGAGTTGGAGGCGATCATGTTGGATGAGACGGAGCATGTGGAGGAGGTGCCATACTGAGGCGGCACTACATCCTCTTGTACCTCGGCCCACTCCCCCCTTCCCTCGGCGTCCACCGCGGCCCCAGCACATCCGTGGCCTTGCAGTCCACGCAATTGGGCGCGTTGATCCGTAACGCCCCATCCACCCATTCGTACACACCCGCCGGACACATCCGGGCGTAGAACTCGGCGACGTCGCGCGGTATCCCGTTTGCCGTGACGAGATGCGCCGGGATCGTGTCGCGCGTCGCATTCCCGGACCGGAAGACGGCGTCCACCTTGCTGAACGTGAGCTTCCCGTCCGGCGTGAACGCGCTCGCGTTGCCGGGCGTGCGCGGGACCGCGGCGTCGAGCGGCATCGCGATGCGCCCGGCCGGCACGCGCCCTCCGGTGAGCGTGGCGAGCCCCGCGCCGATCGTGCCACGCACGAATCCATGCCGAAACGCGAGCCGCATGTTCCGCGTGCGGTACAGGTCCCGCATCACGTATGAGTCACCTAGCAGGCGGTCGTATTCAGCGAGCGCGCTGCGCGACGTGTCCGCCGTTTTCAGCGCCCGGAAAATTGCCCGCGCTGCGAAGATGCCGGACTGCATAGCGTAGTGGATGCCCTTGAGCGCCGGCACGTTCACGAGGCCAGCGGCGTCTCCCACAATGACCACACCGTCGCCGTGGCGCCGGTCCGGCAGGGAGTAATAACCACCTTCGGGGATGGTCTTCGCGCCCCACTCCAGTAGCTCGCCGCCGTCCAGATACTGCCGAAACAGGGGATGGAGCTTCATGCGTTGAAACAACTCGTGCGTATCCAGGCCCCCGTCATGCGCGTCGAGAGCAGCCACCAACCCCAGCGCCACTACGTTGGGCTCCAGCGGGTACATGAAGCTGCCGCCGAACACACTGGGCGGGAGCGGCCAACCCATGGTGTGCACCACAACGTTGAGCGGGCGCCTGGTCTCCCACAGTTCCTTCACGCCGAGGGCGAACACTTGGGGATTGGGCGAATCGATCCGTTGCCACGCGAGGTACCCCTGGGTCAGCAGGCCCCGGGTGCCTTCGGCCAGCACAGTCACTTTCGCAGTGACGTCGGTGGGAGGCGTGTACCCGGAACTGGGCTTCCCTTCCCGGTCGAGCCCGGACGCCGCCGTGCGCACGCCGATTACGCGATCCCCGTCCGCCAGCAGGCTCGCTGCCGGGAATCCCGGAAACACATTGACGCCCAGTTTTTCCGCTTGGTCGCCCAGCCAGCGCGCCATTTCGCTCAGCGACGCTACGTAGAAGCCGTGGTTGCGCATCGTCGGGGGCGTCGGTACGCGAATCGCCTGGCTGGCCGTGAGGACGTACACGGACTCACCCGGCACCGGAGCCGCGAACGGGAAGTCCCGGTCGTGCAAATCCGGAAACAACTCGCGAAACGGCCTGGGGTTCACCACGGTGCCGGAGAGGCAGTGATCCCCCAGCCGCTCGCCTTTCTCGAGCACGCCGATCCCCACCTCGCCCAGACCCCCGCCGCGCTCGTTGTCCTCGGCCACCAGCTGAGCGAGGGCGATCGCGCCGGCCAGCCCCGCCGGGCCGCCACCGACAAACAGCACGTCCAGCTCGATGGCGTCCGGCCCCGGCCGCTCGTTCAAGATGACCTGCTCGCTCGGGAGGGCGGGCTGGTACCGCGAAGGAACAAAGGTGCGCGGCACCGTTACCCCGCGCGGAGCTTCTTGATCTCTTGAGTCAGGCGGGGAACGATCTCGAACAGATCGCCCACGATGCCATAGTCGGCGATCTTGAAGATGGGCGCGTCTTTGTCCTTGTTGATGGCCACGATTACCTTGGCGTTGCGCATTCCCGCGACGTGCTGGATCGCGCCCGAGATTCCCACGGCGATATAGAGGTTGGGACTCACCGTCTTGCCCGTCTGCCCCACCTGATCCGCGTGCGGTCGCCAACCGGCGTCCACCACGGCGCGAGAGGCGCCCACGGCGGCGCCGCCAATGGCCGCCGCCAGCTCCTCGATCAACGCGAAGTTGGCGGGCTCCTTGAGACCCCGGCCGCCGCTCACGATGATGGAGGCTTCGGCGACATCCAGCTTCGCGCCCGGCGGCTCCTTCACCGCCACCGTCCTGACCGACCCCTCCGCGGGCATCGCACTGCCCTGTTCGACCGCCGCGGCGCGTGGCCGCTCCACCGGCGTCACGCTGTTGGGCCGGATGGTGATGACCGATGGCCGACCGGTGACCCGCAAACGCAAAAGCGCCTTCCCCGCGTACACCGGGCGCGTCACGGTTATCTGTCCCTGCTCGAACGCCAGGGCGGTGACGTCGCTGGCCAGCGCGCAGCCGAGTCGCGCGGCGAGCCGGGGCCCGAGGTCTTTGCCCAACGCCGTCGCGCTGAGCACCGCGGCCGCGGGCCCCTCCTCGCGCACGCGCGCCGCCGTCGCCGCTGTGTACGCTCCGGGCTGATAGAGACGAAGTCGCTCGTCGGCCACCACGACAACCCGGTCAGCTCCGTACGTTCCCAGCGACGACGTGTCCACGCCCGGCGGCCCGATCACGAGCGCGGTCACGGACCCCTGCATCAGGTCCGCGATGGCGCGGGCTGCCGTCAGCGTCTCCAACGAAACGCGTTTGAGCGCGCCGTCGCGTTGCTCGACGAACGCCAGGATGCCGGTCACTAGAGCGCTTTCGCTTCGTTGCGAAGGGCCGCGATGAGGGCGGGCACGGCGTCCGGTCCTTCTCCCACGATCCGACCCGCCCTTCGCTCAGGCGGCAGGGCCAGCTCGAGTACCTCGATCCCGCTGCCGGACAACTCCACCGGCTTCACTTCCAGCGGCTTCTTCTTCGCCGCCATGATGCCCTTGAGCGCGGGGTAACGCGGCTGGTTCAGCCCCTTTTCCACGGTCAAGACGGCGGGCAGCCTGAATTCCACCACCTCGACGCCGCCCTCGATCTCGCGCTCGGCCGAACCGGCGGATTCCGTCAGGTCCAACGCGGTGATCGCGCTGACGCACGGGACGCCGAGGAGCTCGGCAACCATGGGCCCGATCGCGTGACTGGAATCATCCACGGCGATCTTCCCGAACAGAAGCAGGTCGTAACCGCCGGGTCGCAGATCCTCAGCCAGCAGCCGCGCCACCGCGAGCGAATCGACAACGCGGGCGTCGGTCTTGAGGAGCACGCCGCGATCGGCTCCCATCGCGAGCGCCGTGCGTATCGTCTCCTGCGCAGCGTCGGGGCCCACGGCCACCGCGACAATCTCGCCACCACCCGCCGCTTCGCGCCGCCGCAAGGCCTCCTCGACGGCGAATTCGTCGTAGGGATTGAGAACGAACTTGACTCCGGCTTCATCGATGGACTTCCCGTCGGCTCCGGGCTTGATCCTGGTCTCGGTATCGGGGACCCGCTTGATACAGACGGCGATTTTCAGTGGCACGGGCGATTGGTCGGTTCGGCGGTTGGGCGGTTGGAACCAGGCGGCGAGAAGGTTAGCGGAGGGCTACCACCACGGCAACGGCGTCACCACCACCGCTTGCGGCGGAAGTACCACACCATGGAGAGAGCGATCCCCACCATGCCCACCATGACCACCGGGTAGCCCCAGCGCCACCGGAGCTCTGGCATGACGTCGAAGTTCATGCCGTAGATCCCGACGACGAACGTCAACGGGATGAAGATCGTCGCGATGATGGTGAGCACTTTCATCACTTCGTTCAGCCGGTTGCTGACATTGGTCAGATAGATCTCCAGCATACCGGCGCTCATGTCGCGGTAGGCGTCGAGCGCATCGATGATCTGCACCGTGTGGTCGTGCACGTCACGCAGGTAGACCTGCGTGGGCTCCCGGATGAGGGCAGACCCGCCACGCTGCAACCCGGCGATGACCTCGCGGACCGGCCAGACGGACCGCCGCAGCGTTACCAGCTCCGTCCGCAGATCGTGCAGCCGGCGCAGGGCCGCGGGATCCGCGCTCGTGAGCAACTGCTCTTCGAGAGCGTCCAGCCGGTCGCCAAGGTCTTCCACCACGGCGAAGTAGTTATCCACGATCAGGTCGATCAATGAGTACGCCAGATGGTCGGGGCCCATGCGGCAGATCCTGCCGCGGTTCTCGCGGATCCACCGGCGTGCGGGATCGAACACGTCGCCCGCTTTGCCCTCCTGGAACGTGATCAGCCAGCGGTCGCCGATAATGATGCTCACCTGCTCGGAGTCGACCCGACCGCCCGGCTTGAGGCTGAGCATCTTCAGCACCGTGTACACGTAGGAGCCGAAGTCCTCCACCTTGGGACGCTGGTTGGTGTTGAGCACGTCTTCCAGCAACAGCGGATGGATGCCGAATGCCGTTCCCAGCCGTTCGACGATCTCGACATGATGCACGCCATCCACGTTGATCCACGTGACGGCCGCGCCGTCGCGCGGCGGGGCCAGCTGCTCCGCGTTGACGACGCGCTCGGCAACGAGGCCGCTTTCGCCGTACTCCATGACCGTGATGCTGACCTTCTGGACCGTTTCCTCGCCCACGTGGACGAGCGTGCCCGGGGCCAGCCCCACCTTCTGGGATCGACGACGGACACGTTTGGCCATGACGCGCGGAAGGCTGGTGCTACGCCGGGGGCGGCGCTGCGGGGGGCACCGCAGGCGGCTCCGCCGGCGTCGGGTCCACGAAGCCGATGATCTTATGGGTGCCGTCACAGAACGGCTTGGTCTGCGAGTGCCCGCACCGGCAGAGCGTGAACACGTCCTTTGTCTCGATCACATTGCCGTCGTGGTCTTTGAGTACAATCGGCCCGAAGACGCGGTACGGTCCGTTGCGCCGTACGATGATTTCCGCCACAGTCGATCTCCCAGGAAACGGGCGACGTCACTGACCGCGGGCCACCCAGCGTTCGTCGCGATATCAGCCTGCGGGGACGAGGCGGTACACGTTGCCGTTCCTGGAGAGAATGTACAGCTCGCCCGCGGCGTCCTCGCCGAACGACTGCACCTGGCCGAGCGGCCCCACGCTCCACTCGCGACGATCGCTGACTTGACCCGCCTGATACCGAAAGCTACGCAGCCAGCCGCTACAGTAGTCCGAATAGAAGTAGTGCCCCACGAGGCCGGGGATCCGTTGGCCGCGATAGACTACACCGCCTGTGATCGAGCACCCATCGCTGTGCCCGTACTCCACCACCGGAAGCGTGAGCCCGGTGCGGTTACACATCCCGCTGCCAAAACACTGGGAGGCTTCCATGACGTTCCAGCCGTAGTTCACGCCGGCCGTCGTGCGCGACACGGCGTCCACTTCCTCCCATTGGTTCTGTCCCACGTCCGCGATGTACAGCACGTCGTCCACTCGGTCGAACGCGAAACGCCATGGGTTCCTGAGTCCCAGGGCCCAAACCTCTCCCCGAGCGTCGGTCCTGCCGACGAACGGGTTGTCCGGCGGAATGCTATAGGGACTGCCGGCATCCACGTTGATCCGGAGCATCTTGCCGAGCAAGGCGTTGAGATTCTGGCCGTTCCGCTGCGGGTCGCCGCCTGACCCGCCATCGCCCGTGCCGATCCACAGCATGCCGTCGGGCCCGAACACCTGGTGGCCGCCATTGTGATTGGCGAAGGGCTGATCGATCGCCAGCACGAGCATCGCGGTCGTCGTGTCGCCACGGTACGGATCAGCGCTCACGCGGTAGCGCTCGACCCGCGTGTCGCCCGCGTTGTCCGTATAGTTGACATAGAAGAACCCGTTGGCCGCGTAGTTCGGGTGAAATGCCACGGAGAGAAGGCCCCGCTCACCACCGTCCAACACGCGGCCGGTGATGTCCATGAACGGCGCGGTGCGCAGCTGTCCGTTTTCTACGATCCTGATCCGGCCGGGCTGCTCCACGACGAACAGGCGCGGATCGTTGGACGGAGCGGTCAAGTACAGCGGGCTGGACAGCCCGCCGGCGACGATCTCCACGGCGATGGTCGCCGGCAACGAATCCCGCGGCACCGGGTCACCGGGATCGCCAGGGTTCCCGCCGCAGCCCGTTGCGCCGAGGAGCACCGCGAGCAGGGCGGCCGTGTCAGCCTCCGGCCTGAAGGCGCTTGAGCAGCTGGACTTGCCCGGCATGGTACAGGTCGTGCATCGCGATCCCGTGAATCATCTCCGCGTTGGTCCACTTGCCGCGGCCGCCGCGCCGCCCGAAAGCCGCGGGTCCGAGCCCCGCCACCACGTCGCGGAGCCGGCGGTGCTCCTGCTTGAGCAGCGCGACGTCCGCGCGCCATTCGCGCTTGCCGCCGACGCTGGGGAGTATGGGCCAGTTACTGCCGGCCCGCGGAAATGCGCCGTGGGCCCCGCCAGTCAACCGCCGTCGCACGGCGTATTTCCAGTACGCCGTGTGCAGCACGAGCTCCCAGATGTTGTGCCGCTTCGGCGCGGGACGCCACATCGCCTGCCGCGGCGTGAGGCCGCGAATCGCGCCGGCCAGCGACGGGCCGTGCCAGGCCTGGTGGTCGAACCCTTGATCGAGCAGCCGGAGCAACAGCTCAAGCACCCGATTCGTCACCCCTCGTCGTCTCACGTCGCCTCCCGTCATTCGCTCACATCGCCCGACATCGCCTGCGATCGCCGGTCATCGCCTGGACTTTTTCGTCGCCATCTTCGTCGTCCCTGCTCGGCCCATCTTCACAACAAGCTCGAACTCCTCCGGCATGACCGGCTGCACGGACGGCCGCCGACCTGGTTGTACGACCATCATCCGTTTGAGAGCGAGCGTCGCCTTGAGCGTGTCGAGCGAAACGATGCCGGGAAATCTTTCGACGAACCGCACGTCCACCATATACCAGGTCGGGCTGTCTTCCTTGCTCCTCGGGTCGAAGTACTCGTGATCCCGTTCGAACGCGTGTGGGTCCGGATACGCTTCGCGCGACACGCGCGCCACGCCGACGACCCCGGATGGGTCCGCGTTCGACGAATAGAACAGCACACCGTCTCCGACCTTCATCTCCCGCAGGAAGTTCCGCGCCTGGAAGTTGCGAACCCCCTCCCACGACGTCTCGTCCTCCCGCTCGAGGCGTTCGATGGTGTATGCCTCAGGTTCGCATTTCATCAGCCAATACCGCATTTCGCCCTTCCCGGACGGATGGGGGCCGTCAGTTGCGTCCGACGTTATGCAGGCCCCGGTAGCCACGCCAGGGCCCGACCGGTATTCTGGCGTGCGGCTGCGGGCGCCGCACGACCGAGGAGGAACGTGATAAAAGGCGGCGTCGTAGTAACCGGCGCTTCGACGGGCATTGGAGCGGCAATCGCCCGCCGGCTCGCGGCCCACGGGTTCCGCGTGTTTGGTACCGTGCGCCGCGCGGAGGATCGCCGGTCGCTGGAACAGTCCGGGGTGAACCCGGTGCTGATGGACGTCACGGACGCCGCCACGATCGTGACGGCGCGCGACGAGATCACCGACCGGCTCGGCGCCACGCCGCTCACGGCGCTGGTGAACAACGCCGGCG
>JACQHC010000100.1 GCA_016199245.1 Gemmatimonadota bacterium
GCACGACACGGTGGGCGAAGACCTGGTCAACCACTGCGTGAACGACATCCTGGTTCACGGCGCGACGCCGATCGCCTTCCTCGACTACATCGCCGGGTCCGCGGTGGACGATGCCACGATCCTCGCGCTGGTCGAGGGGGTCGCCCGGGGATGTCGGGTGCACGAGATGACGCTGGCCGGCGGAGAGACGGCCCAGATGCCGGACGTGTACCAGCCGGGTCACTATGACCTGGCGGGGACCATCGTCGGCGTGGTATCAGAAAGCGAGGCGTTGCACGGCGATCGCGTTGGACTCGGCGACGTGCTTGTGGGATACGCATCCAGCGGGCTGCACACGAACGGCTATACGCTCGCCCGCCGCGTCCTGTTCGACGAGATGGGCTTAGATGTGGGGGCCGTCGTGCCGGAGCTGCGCGGCACGGTGGGTGACGCGCTGCTCGCCGTCCATCGGAGTTACTGGCGTGCCATCAGGCCCGTGCTCGGGCACATTCACGCCCTGGCCCACATCACCGGTGGCGGCATCCTGGGCAATCTGTCCCGTTCGCTCAAGCCCGGGTGTCAGGCCGCCGTGGAGCGGGGAAACTGGCCCGTCCCGCCGGTGTTCCAGGTCATCGCGGCGGGCGGCCACGTGGACGCGGACGAGATGTACAGCGTGTTCAATATGGGCCTGGGCATGATCGCGATCGTGCCACCGACCAGGGAGTCCAAGGTGCGCGACGCCGCAGTGCGGGCAGGCGTGCAGACGTGGATGGTGGGGGAGGTGGTGGCGGGCGAGGGTGTGGTCCTGCGCTGAGTGCCCGTGACCGAGCAAGAAGCGATGGATCGCGCGCTCGCCCTGGCGTTGAACGGCTGGGGGCGCGTCGCTCCCAATCCGCTGGTCGGCGCGGTCCTGCTGCGCGACGGGCAGGTTATCGGTGAGGCGTTCCATGCCGAATTCGGCGGCGCTCACGCCGAGGCCGCAGCGCTCGCGGCCTGTCCTGACGCGGCCGGCGCCACGTGCGTGGTGAATCTGGAACCGTGCGCCCACCAGGGGAAGACGCCGCCCTGCGCCGAGGCCCTGATCGCGGCAGGAGTGCGTCGCGTCGTAGCGGCCATTCGCGACCCGGATCCGGCCGCGCGTGGCGGAGCCGACGTACTGCGGCGGGCGGGGCTCCAGGTCGAACTTGGAATAGGCGACCAGGCCGCCGCGGCGCTCAACGCCCCGTTTCTGTGGGCCGCGGTTCGTCCCGGCCGCCCATTCGTCGCGCTCAAAGTCGCAACCTCGCTCGACGGGCTCCTTGCCGACGCCGATGGGAAGTCGCAGTGGATCTCTGGACCCGAGGCCCGGGAGTACGCGCACTGGCTCCGGGCGGGATTCGACGCCATTGGAGTTGGGCACGAGACTGCGGTGAAGGACAACCCCGAGCTCACCGTGCGCGGGCCCGTGTCGCCGCGCGTCGCCCCGTGGCGGGTCGTGTTTGCGCGCCGGCGCGTGGAGCCGGGGCTTCGTGTGTTCACGGACGGGATGGCCGCCCGCACGGTGGTGCTCGTCGCGGCGGACATCCGGGACCGCGTCGCGCGGGAGGTGGGCGGGGCAGGGGTGACAGTGGTGGCCGCCGATGGGCTCCAGGCAGGGCTCGAAGCACTCTGGACTCTGGGAGTGCGGTCCCTGCTGCTGGAGGGCGGCGGTCGGCTCGCGACGGCGTTCCTGGGAGCCGGACTGGCCGATCGCGTGTACTGGATTCAGGCGCCCGTGTGGTTGGGGACCGGTGTGCCGGCCTTCGGAGCGCGGGATCCCGTAACACTCGATGGAGCACGCGCTTGGGCGATCGTTGAGCGCCGCGCCCTGGGCCGCGATAGCTTACTTGTCGTGGACCGCGAGCTATGTTTTCCGGCATCGTAACGGCCGTTGGCCGGGTCAATAGCGCCAGGCGCAACGGGGAGGCGCTGAGCCTCGTGCTGGAGTCGCCGTATGCGGACCTCGTCGTCGGGGAGAGCATCGCGGTAAGCGGGGTTTGCCTCACGGTGACGTCCACGGAGGGCGGCCGATTCACGGTGGACGTGATGGGGCCCACGCGGGACCGCACGCGCTTGGGCGGCCTGGCCGCCGGGGCCGAGGTGAATCTCGAGCGCGCACTCGCCGTGGGCGACCGCGTCGGCGGGCATTTCGTGCAGGGACACGTGGATGGGCTCTGCCGGGTGACGCGGGCGCGTGAGGTGGGCGATACGTTGCTGGTGGACATCGAGCTTCCGCCGGAGGTGGCGGAGGTAACCGTTCTCCATGGCTCCATCGCCGTGGACGGCGTCAGTCTCACGGTGAACGCCATTCCGGAGGCTGGTTCCGCGCAGGTCGCCTTGATTCCGCACACTCGGGCTCACACCACGCTGGGACGTGTTCGTGTGGGAGACCGGCTGCACATTGAGGGCGACATGATGGGGAAGCTGGTCCGGCAGTTGCTGCAACCGTGGCTCGCGACGGCTGCTCGAGCGAGCTGAGGAGCATCCATGTCGGTGGGCACGATCGAGAAGGCAATCGAGGATATCCGGGTCGGCCGGCTGGTCGCTGTGGCGGACGACGAGGATCGCGAAGCCGAGGGCGACCTGGTGTGCGCCGCGCAGATGGTCACGCCGGAGCTGATCAACTTCATGGTGGTGCACGGGCGCGGGCTCGTGTGCCTGGCGCTCACACCCGAGCGCTGCCGTGATCTCGCGTTGCCGCAGATGGCGGAGGAAAACACTGACGCCCTGGGGACCGCCTTCACGGTGAGCATCGACGCGGCACAGCGGTTCGGTGTGACTACCGGCATCTCGGCGGCGGACCGGGCGCGCACCATCCAGATAGCCATCGCGCCGGAGACGGAGCCGAGCGACCTGCGCCGGCCCGGGCATGTCTTCCCGCTCCGCGCGCGTCCCGGCGGCGTGTTGCAGCGCGTCGGGCACACGGAAGCCAGCGTCGATCTCGCCCGGCTCGCGGGACTTCACCCGGCCGGCGTGATCTGCGAGATCCTGTCTGATGACGGCACCATGATGCGGCTGCTGCAGCTCGAGGCGTTCGCCGCCCGGCATGAGCTCACGCTGATCACCGTGGCGCAGCTCGTGGCCTACCGCCTCAAGACGGAGCGCCTCGTGCATCGGGTCGCACGGGCCCGTCTCCCCACGCCGTTCGGCGAGTTCCAGATCATCGGGTACCGGAACGACGTGGACTCGCACGAACATATCGCGCTCGTGTACGGCGAGGTCGCCGGGCGGCCTGACGTGCTGGTCCGCATGCACTCCAAATGCCTCACGGGAGACGTCTTCGGGTCCAAGCGGTGCGACTGCGGCTGGCAGCTGCAGAGCGCCATGCGCATGATCTCGGAGGAAGGGGCGGGGGTCGTGGTCTATCTGGACCAGGAAGGGCGGGGGATCGGCCTGCTGAACAAGCTCAAGGCGTACGAGCTGCAGGATGGAGGCCACGACACGGTGGAAGCCAACGAGCGACTCGGCTTCGCGCCCGACCTCCGCGATTACGGTATCGGCGCGCAGATTCTCGGGGACCTCGGCCTCCGCTCCATCCGCGTGCTGACCAACAACCCGCGTAAACTGGTCGGGCTCGAGGGGTACGGGTTGGAGTTGGCCGGGCGCGTTCCCATCGTGCCGGATCCCCACGATCAAAACCGCGCCTATCTCGACGTGAAACGGGACAAGCTCGGTCACTTGCTGGCGCACTGACGTGCCGAAGAAGTCTCGCGCCGGGCAGGCCCGCCGCGCGGTTGTCGCCGTCAGCCGGTACAACCAGGATGTCACACGCCGCCTCCTGGACGGAGCGCTCCAAACGCTGGTTGAAGGTGGTTGGGCCCCCGCAGCCGTGGATGTCGTCTGGGTGCCGGGGGCGTTCGAGCTCCCGTTGGCGGTGGATCGGGCGCTGGCGACGGGGCGGTACCGCCTGGCGGTCGCGCTGGGCACGGTGATCCGCGGGGAGACCGCGCATTTCGAGTACGTGGCCGGGGCTGCGACGACGGGACTCGAGGCGGCGGCCCGCATGCGAGGCATTCCGGTCGGATTCGGAGTGCTGACCTGTGACACCGAAGAGCAGGCGCTGGCGCGGGCGGGAGGGGCAGCCGGCCACAAAGGAGTGGAGGCCGCGCTCGCGGCGCTCGAGATGCGGCGAGTCCTCGACGGGCTGGAGGACGGTGCTTCGGCCTGAGACCCGGGCACGGGCACGCGCGCTTCAAGTGTTGTACGCGTGGGAACTCCAGGGACGGCCCGACCTCCGAGAAGTCGTGCACGGGCTCGGCCGGGGGACCAGAGAGAACGCGGACGCCGTTCGCCTGGCGGAGGCGGTCGCCACCGATGTCGAGCGCCTGGATCACCAGGTGGCGGAGGCGGTCGAGCATTGGCGGCCGGAGCGGATCGGCGTCGTGGAGCGGATCGTCTTGCGGCTGGCGGTTCACGAGTTGCTCGTCGGGACGGCGCCGGCCCCGGTGGTCATCGACGAAGCCATTCGGCTCGCCCGCTGGTTCGCGGGGCCGCGGGCGCCGGCGTTCGTCAATGGCGTGCTGGATCCCATCGCGCGGCGGCTGGGGCGGCTGTGAGGATCCTGGCCGTCAACTGGCTGGACCGCGAGAATCCCCAGGCCGGCGGCGCGGAGTTGCATTTCTTCGAGATCTTCCGTCGTCTTGTCGGGCGAGGGCACTCGGTGACGCTGATCGCGTCAGGATTCGCCAGTGCCGAGCCGCAGGCGAACATTGACGGCATCGTGGTGCAACGGGTTGCCGGGCGGTACTCCTTCGCCCGGTCTGCGCGGGGCGCCGTCCGATCCGCGCTCGCGGAGGGGAAGTGGGACGTGGTTGTGGAGGACATCAACAAGCTCCCCCTGTACCTCCCCTTCATCACGGACCTGCCCGTCTACGCGATCGTGCCGCACTTGTTCGGTGGGACCGCCTTCCGGGAGGCGGCGTGGCCCGTCGCGGCGATCGTCTGGCTCGCGGAGCGGCCCGTCCCGTGGGCGTATCGCGGGGCGCAGTTTCACGCGATCTCCGAGAGCACGCGGGACGATCTCATCCGCCGCGGCGTCGCGCCGCACCGCATCCGGGTGATCTTCCCCGGAGTGGACGCGGCCTGGTTCACGCCGGATGCCAACGGGCGGCGTGCATCCGCTCCCAGGTTTCTGTACGTGGGTCGGCTCAAGCGTTATAAAGGGGTGGATGTCGCCATCCGGGCGGTCGCCGATCTCACGTCCCGCGGCCGGCTGGTGTGTCTTGACATCGCCGGTGAGGGTGACGATCGCCGGCGCCTGGAGCGCCTCGTTCGGGCGGCGGGCCTGGAGCAGCGGGTGCGTTTTCTCGGGCTCGTGGACGAGTCCGCCAAGCGCGACCTGCTGCGCGCGGCGTGGGCGGTCGTGTTTCCGTCTGCGAAGGAAGGCTGGGGCATCGTCAATGTCGAGGCCGCCGCCTGCGGAACGCCGGCCGTGGCCTCCGACTCTCCGGGCCTCCGGGAGTCGGTGCGCCACGAGGAAACCGGACTGCTCGTGCCGCATGGGGACGCCCGCGCGCTGGCCGACGCGCTGATGCGACTGACGGGAGACACCCCGCTCGTCACCCGGCTGGGGCGCGGCGCGCGCCGGTTCGCCGAACAATTCTCCTGGGACGCCGCCGCGGCCGCGACGGAATCCCATCTCCTCGAGACGATCAACGCCGCTCGCGCGAGCGGCAAGGAGCGCTAGCAGATGCAGACGACCATCACGGCGCGTCATTGCGAGGTTCCGGACACGCTGCGGAAGGCCGCCGAGCAGGTCGTGGATCGCGTGGCCAGGGTAGCACGGCGCCCGCACCGCGCGCAGGTCGTGTTCGACGCGGAGCACAACCGCAAGATCGTGGAGTTGCATGTCTCGCTCCCGCGCGGCCAGGTGTGTGTCGCGTCCGCCGAAGCCACCAATTTCCGCACCGCGCTCGACCGGGCGGCGGCCAGACTGCGACAGCAGATGCAGAAACTCGCAGGCCGCACCGACCGAGTGGGCCGCAGCCGCCCGAAAGTGACCAGATAGGCCGTGGCCACGCTGACGCTGAAGGACCTGCTCGCCCAGAAGGGGGAATCGCTGCAGCTGGAGGCGTTGACGGGGAACGCCGGGCTTGAGCGGGTGCTCACCGTGCCGGAAGCGTCGAGCCCCGGGCTCGTGCTCGCGGGCTTCACGTCGCGCTTCATGGCGAAGCGCGCGCATGTCCTCGGCGAAACGGAGGTCGCGTACCTCAAAGCCCTCCCTCCGGC
>JACQHC010000106.1 GCA_016199245.1 Gemmatimonadota bacterium
CCGGAGAACGTCCTGGTGGAGCCCCGGGCCGCGTCCACGGGGCCCGCGCTGGCGTGGGCGACGACCGTTGCCGCCGCGCGCGATCCCGACGCGGCTGTGCTGTCGCTCCACGCGGACTGGTTCGTGGGCGACGACCCCGCGTTTCGCCGCACGGCGGCACAGGCCCTGGATGTCGCCGCGCGGCACGATGTGTTGGTGACCGTTGGCATCGTACCGTCCCGTCCCGACACGAGCTACGGCTACATCGTGCCGGGGCCGTCGCTCGACGGCACCGCGCGTCGCGTGGACCGGTTCGTGGAGAAACCGGCTGAGGGAGAGGCCCGTGAGCTGATCGGGCGTGGGGCGCTGTGGAACAGCGGGCTGTTCGCGTGGACGGCCGCCCGGTTCGCGTCCGAAACGCGGGACCTGGCTCCCGAGATCGCCCCGCACATGGATCTTCTCCGGTTGGGTGATATCGCGGGCTTCTTCGCCCGCGTCACGCCGATCGCCGTGGACGTGTCCCATTTCGAGCGCAGCCGCCGCGTGGCGATGGTGCCGGGCGCCTTCCCGTGGGACGATGTCGGGACGTGGACGGCGCTGCGGCGCGTGCGGGCGACGGACCCGCAGGGCAACGTCCTCGTAGGCGAGGCGTGGCAGCGGGACGCCGCGAACTGCGTTGTCTGGTCGGAGGACGGTCCGATCGTCGTGGACGGGCTGTCCGACGCGGTCGTCGTGCGGGCCAACGGTGTGACGCTCGTGACGACGGCGGAGCGTGCCATGCAGCTCAAGGCGCTGCTCGAGCGTCTGCCGTCGGAGGTGCGGCGCCGTGCGGAATAGGCGCACGCGGCACGTGACCCCGTGGGCACCCGAGGCTGGGTTCGGGGAGCTGCCGAAAAACGGGCTCCACGGCGTGCGACCGAGCGGGGCGCCGTGACCGCCGTCTACTTGCTGGAGCCCGACCTCGGGCCCGCGTGGTACCCGTTTAGCGATTGCCGGCCGATCGCGGAGCTGCGGGCGGGGGTCTGGTTGATCCGTGAGCGCTGGGAGGCTGTGGCGGACGGTGAAACCGCGGCGATCTTCGGCCCCGAGCATCTGCGGTCCTTTACGGACGGTACCGCCCCACGCGTCCTGGCAAGGGCCGAGGTGGACGGCCCGGCAATCGTGGGCCGGTCGGATTTCGCGCCCAGTGGCGAGCCTCCGGAGCTGGGCCAGGGGCCCGCGCGCCTGGTAAACGACGGCACCACAGTCGGGTGGTGGGTCCCGGAGGGGTCACGATGGCGCGGCGACCATCCGGAGTGGCCCGAGGTGGAGCTGGCGGGGGTTACGCTGCACGGCGCCTACGACCTGGTGACCGCCCTGGAGCACCTGCTGCAGCCGGATACAGCGGATTTCACGAATGAGCGAGGCGACGGCGTGCCCGATGGCTGCACGGTCCTCGGAGATCCAGGCGACGTGGTGGTACTCGGAGGTCTCGTGGAGCCCGGCGTGGTATTCGACGTGCGCCAGGGCGTGGTGGTGATCGAGAACGGGGCGCGTGTCGTAGGCGGCAGCCGCCTGGAGGGGCCCGTGTTCGTGGGGCCGGGTTCGCAGGTCCTGGGGGACACCATTCGCTGGTCCGTGATCGGACCGCAGTGCAAGGTGCGCGGTGAAGTGGCGGCCAGCGCGTTCATTGGGTATGCGAACAAGAGCCACTATGGGTTTCTGGGCCATTCGGTCGTGGGCCAGTGGGTTAACCTCGGCGCGGGGACGACGAATTCCGATCTGAAAAACACGTACGGGACCGTGCGGCTGCGCGTTGGCGACGGCCAGATCGACACGGCTCGTCAGCTCATGGGCAGCCTGATCGGTGACCACGCCAAGACGGCGATCGGCACCATGCTCGACACCGGAACGGTCGTGGGGTGCGGGGCCAACGTGTTCGGCGCCGTGCGGCCGCCCAAGTACATCCCGCCGTTCGCGTGGGGCGACTCGGCGGCCCGCGTAGCCCGCGACGCGTTTCTTACCGTGGCGCGGCGCGTGCTCCCGCGGCGGGGGGTAGAGATGACCGCGGAGATCGAAGCGATGCTCGGCTCGATCTACGACAACGCAACGAAAGGCGATGATAGGCGATAACGGGGGATGAGGCCCTCATTGCTCAGGAGCGATTCCGTCGCCGGCCATCGCCCGCGATCGCCTGACGTCGCCCGTTGTTCTACGCGGCCGGCAGGGCCTCGTTCTCCGCGACCACGGCGACTTTCGGCTCCCATTCCCGCATCATTCGCGTAAAGGCGTGCGCGATGGCGCCGTCGAACTCGGTTCCGGAGCGCTCCTCGACGTAGGCGAGCACCTTGTCCGTAGGCCATGCGTCCCGATACGGGCGGTCCGTGCGCAACGCGTCGTATACGTCGCACACGTGGACCAGCTTGCTCGCCCGGTGGCAATCCCGCGGGAATCGCATGGTCGGGTAGCCGCCGCCGTTCAGCATGATGTGGTGCTCATAGGCGACCACGGCGGCGAGGTCCAGGTCCTCCTCGCCAGCGAGGATGAGTTTCGCGCCCTCGACGGGATGGGCGTTCATCAGGGCGCGCTCCATGGGATCGAGCTTGCCGCTCTTGGTCAGGACTTCCTTGGGGATCTTCACTTTTCCCAGGTCGTGCATCAGCCCCGCGACGCCGAACGCCCGCACGTCGTCTCCGGACATCCCCAGCCATTCGGCCAGTCCCATTGCCAGCACGCACACGTTCATGGAATGCGTGGTCGTGTACTCGTCGAACTGCCGCAACGTGAGGAGCGGGAGCATGATTTGCTGCTCGCCGTGCATCGCGACCGACAGCGCGCGGACCACGGCTTCTGCTTCCACCAGCGGCAGGTCCTTCTGTCCCTGAACTTCCTCGTGAATCCAGCGGACGGTTTCCGCTTCCTCCGACAGCGTGAACGCGATCGTGGCCGTTTGCACGTCGCTGCCGCCCAGGGCGTCCTCGCCCCGGATGCCGACGGCCCCGTAGCGGATGCCGCTGGGGCGCATCTGGCGGGCCTCGGTTGTGTCGATGGCCTTCAGGGTGAGCCGCGCCAGCACCTCATCCAGGAATTGCTCCAGGTCGTCCCGCGTCACCGTCGAGTCGAATTGCAGGCGCTGGATCCCCAGGTCCGAGAGCTTGCGGCTCCAGTCCCACTGGCGCAGCTCGCGCAGGGGCAGATTGGCGTACACCACTTCGTCGCCCAGAAAGGAGAACTGTGGCAGCGAATCGGAGACCAGGAGATCGTTCAGCTTCTGGAACACGGCATCGAGCGCGCGCTCGCGCGACGTGTGGCCTTCGGGATACAGCGCCAGCGCGGACAGCGTCTGCGCCAGGGAGTTGAGGAACTCGACCGGGCCCGCCATCAGTCTTCGCCAACCTGCTCGAGGGCGCGCTTCACGCGGGGATTGTCCGCGAACGCCCGCAGGGCCGCGATGGCGGCGCGTTGCTCGGGCGACCGCGTGGCCCGCATTCGGGAGATGAGACTCCTCCGGCCCGGCACCGCGATGGTGAGGAGCGCGTCGGCGGCGGCGGGGTTCCTGGAGGTCCCGAGCAGCCGGATGGCCATCACGCGGAGGTCTTCCGCTACGCCGGCCGCGGCCAGAGAGGCGGCGAGGGGCACCACCGAGTCCGGGCAGCCGGTTTCCTGAGCGGCGGCGAGTCCGACGCGCACCGTGCGGGGGTCATCATCCTTCAGGGCGTAGTGGATCGCCCGCTCTCGATGCGGGGCGTCACGCAGCATGGCGCGGATCGCTTCGCGGCGCACTCGCGCGTCGGTGTGCTCGGCAAACGGCCGCGGGTCGAAGCTCGCCGGCCGTTCCGGCAGCTCCGCGAGAATCGCAAGCATGTTCCGCTGCACGAACCAGCTGGCATCGGCCAGGCGCGAGATGGCTAGCGGCCCGATCGCCGCGCCGAACTTTACGAGCCGATCGAGCAAGATCCGGCGAGCCTGCGTGGACCCGCTGGAGGCGAGCGCGTCCAGCATCGGGTCCGCGGCCGCAACGCCCATGCGGCCGAGCAGCAGGTCGAGCTGCTCGACGTTGATCGGCTCCGTGGACACGACGCGGCGGACGACGTCGGGTGAGGCCACGTTGCGCCAGATCGCGTCGGCCAGCCCGCCCTCGTCCTGCTCCGTCCCCTCCAGCGTCTTGGCGATGATCCCCAGCCGGTCCGATTCCACCAACTGCTGCACGGCGCGGTCCACGCGCGGGCCGCCGCTTCCCGCCTCGATCGCCATCTGGAGCAGGCGGTGGGGTTCGGCCGTTTGGCGCCGTGCCCCGGGCTCCGACAGGTCGGGGACGCGCGTGGCCACCATGCGCTCGAGCGCCTGGCGGTAGCCACCCGGATTGGGGTCTCTCAGCGTCCACCCGGTAATCAGTTGTCCCACCTGCTCGCGGACCGACTGGTCGGCGAGCACGCGGCGGCGCGAAGACCCGCCGGCGGCATGTTGGCCGAGCTTCTGGAGCATGCGAAGCATGGAGTGGGAGATGGTCTGTTGCTCGGTCTGGCTCGCCGCCCGGACGAGGTCGATGACCGCGTCTACGGCAAGCGCGTCCGACGCGTTCATCAGGAACTGGCGTCGCTGCGCGCGGTCGCCGCCCATTTCGAGGAGCCGCGACAGCGTGCCGCCGTCCAGCGTGCTCACGAGCTGGGAGACGCGGCGCTGGAGCGCGACCGAATCCGCTCCCCCGCCCCGCTTGACCTCCTCGGCGATCTGGAGCAGATAGCCCACGATCACCTGGTCGTACGCCGTGCCGCGGGGGTGTTGCTCGATCGCCTTGGCTACCATGGCGGGATTCGCTTCGGAGGACGCGACCTCCGCCGGGGCCGCGGGCTCCTCCTGCGTGGTGACGCCGGTCTCCGACCGCTCGGCCGCGCTGACCGTGTCGGCCGCGAGCGCCGCGCGGGCCAACCCCACCCAGAGGTGGGCGGCACGCGTGCGCTCCTCCCTTTGCTCCGGGGGTTCGTCTTCCTGAGTGCCTTCGCGCACCAGATCCAGGCGATCGTAGTTCAACGGGTACAAGCGGACGTTCCGCCACATCGTCAGGTGCTCGCTGGGCCCGAGCCCGAGGGGCTTGCCGCTGCGATCCGCCTCGACCCCGATCACGTCGAGGACGCCGTGCACCTCATCAGCAGTCACGTCACGACGGAATGTGATGGCTCCGAGGTGATGGCGGTGCAGCCGGCCGGCGAGGTCCTGCAGCACCGGGTTCTTGGGATCGGTGGCAACGCCTTCGATCACGAGCTGGTTCCGAGCTACGCCGAGCGAGAGGCTGGCTTTGTCCACGAGCACCAGGCCCAGGCGCCGCACCACGCCCTCGGCCGCGGGCATGAGCGAGGGATGCCCACCGGGGTACATCGCGTGTTTGTGCAGCGCGATGGAAAACTCAATGAGGAAGTCAGCTAACTCGCGCGACAGCGCGGCTCGCGGCGCGGCGCCGGCGGCGGGCTTGCGAGGCTCGGTCAGCGATCGCCACCCGACTGGCCGGGCCTGCCAGGCGTCATTGGAGGAGCTGGAGGAACGGGGATGGAATCCGGACGCGGCGTCGGCGGGCCGATGCGGCGGAGCGTCATGGGTTCCTCGAGGTCTCCGCCGGACACGGTCATGCGATCTCCGCGCACGGACACGACGTACCCAATCCATTCATCGCCGAAGGCCAGATACACGGAATCTGCAACGGTGCGCCATCGCACGGTCTCGTCGCCGTAGCTCGCCGAAGAGTCCGGGCGGATCACGACTTCCCGGGGACCCTCCGCTGTCTCGGCGCGCCACGTCCCAACGATCCGCGGCGGGCGAGCCTGCACGGCTGCGCTGCCCGCGAGCAGGCCGAGCAGGGCGATCCGAGCCACGCGTGGTCTCACGGCCATAACATAACCTTGAACGGGGCCGGCGTTCCACAGGTGCTGCTGGAAAAAGCGGCACGCCCCGGAGTCTCCCCCGGGGCGCCGCTTCCGTATCTATCCGCGCGATGTTCCGCGCGGCGCCGCGCAATCCGCGGCTTAGTACATCCCGCCCATCCCGCCGCCACCGGGCGCCGCTGGAGCCTTCTCCTCCTCCTTCTTCTCCACCACCACGCACTCCGTGGTGAGCAACAGACTCGCCACCGACGCGGCGTTCTGCAACGCGGTCCGCGTCACCTTGGTGGGGTCAATCACGCCCGCCTCCACCAGGTCCTCGTAGTTCCCGGTCTGGGCATTGAAGCCGAAGTTCTTCTCCTTGGAAACGCGCACCTTCTCCACCACGATGGAGCCTTCGGCCCCGGCGTTGGAGGCGATGATCCGGAGCGGCTCCTCGAGCGCCCGGCGCACGATGTCCAGGCCGACCTGCTCGTCGGTGTCTTCGACCTTCAGCTTCGCAACCGGGCCCTGCGCCCGGAGCAGCGCGACGCCGCCGCCCGCGACGATGCCCTCCTCGACGGCGGCGCGGGTGGCGTGCAGCGCATCCTCCACGCGCGCCTTCTTTTCCTTCATCTCGGTCTCGGTCGCGGCGCCCACGTTGATCACGGCGACGCCACCCGCGAGCTTCGCCAGCCGCTCCTGCAACTTCTCGCGGTCGTAGTCCGAGGTGCTCTTGTCGATTGCCGCCTTGATCTCCTTGATGCGGCCCTGGATGGCGTCCTGCTTGCCTCCGCCGTCCACGAGCGTGGTGTTGTCCTTGTCGATCACGATCCGCTTGGCGCGGCCCAGATCGTTCAGCACGGTGTTTTCGAGCTTGAAGCCCACTTCCTCACTGATCACCTGGCCGCCGGTGAGCTTGGCGACGTCCTCGAGCATCGCCTTGCGGCGATCGCCGAAGCCCGGCGCTTTAACGCCGCACACCTTCAGCGTGCCGCGCAGCTTGTTCACCACCAGTGTCGCGAGCGCTTCACCCTCGATGTCCTCCGCGATCAGCAGCAGCGGCCGGCCGGTCTGCGCCACCTTCTCCAGAATCGGGAGCAGGTCCTTCATGGCCGAGATCTTCTTGTCGTGAATCAGGATGTACCCGTCCTCGAGGATGGCTTCCATCTTGTCGGGGTCGGTGACGAAATAGGGGGAGAGGTAGCCGCGGTCGAACTGCATGCCATCCACCGTTTCCAGCGTGGTCTCGAGGCCCTTGGCCTCCTCCACGGTGATCACGCCGTCCTTGCCGACCTTCTCCATAGCCTCGGCGATGATGTCCCCGATGGCGCTGTCGTTGTTCGCGGAGATCGTGCCGACCTGGGCGATCATTTTGCCCGCGACCGGCTTGGACAGCTTCTTGATGTCCTCGACCACCCTCTCCACGGCCCTCTCGATGCCGCGCTTCAGGTCCATCGGGTTCGCGCCGGCGGTGACCGCCTTGACGCCCTCCCGGAAGATAGTCTGGGCGAGGACCGTAGCCGTGGTCGTGCCGTCGCCGGCGACGTCGCTCGTCTTGCTCGCGACCTCGCGCACGAGCTGGGCGCCCATGTTCTCGGTCGGCTCTTCGAGTTCGATCTCCTTGGCGACGGTGACGCCGTCTTTCGTGCTCGCGGGGGAACCGAACTTCTTCTCGAGCACCACGTTCCGGCCGCGGGGGC
>JACQHC010000107.1 GCA_016199245.1 Gemmatimonadota bacterium
AGAGCGCGTCCTTGGTAAGGACGAGGTCACCGGTTCAATCCCGGTCGCGAGCTTGGGGAAGCGACGGCAAGATGAGGGGTAACGGCGATGGCGCGCGAAAACATCATCATGGAATGCACCGAGTGCAAAGACCGGAACTACTTCACCACGAAGAACCGGCGCAAGCATCCGGAGCGCGCAGAGTGGAAGAAGTTCTGTCCCCGGTGCGGCCGCCAAACGGCGCATAAGGAGTCGAAGTAGCCATGGAAGAGGTGACGCGCCAGCCGGCCGTGACGCGGGTGGCGGGCCGGGCCGCGCAGTACGTGGCCGAAGTGCGGGCTGAGGTCAAGAAAGTCACGTGGCCTGGTTGGGACGAGCTGAAGAAGTCCACGGGCGTGATCGTCATCTTCCTGATTCTCATGGGCCTGCTCATCGGCGTGATGGACTGGGCGTTTTCCATGCTGTTGGTGAATCTGTTCGGGCGGGCGCTCGGGTGATCGAGACCGCGATGGAGCACCGCTGGTACGCGATCCAGACGACGGCCGGGCACGAGAACAAAGTCCGGTCGCTCATCGAGCGCCGGATTCAATCCGATCCCCGGCCCGAGGCGGAGCGGCTGATCCGCCAGGCGCTGGTGCCGACGCAACAGGTCGTGGAGATCAAGAACGGGAAGAAAGTCACGGTTGAGCGGAAGATCTTCCCGGGTTACGTGCTGGTCGAGATGGTGTTGAATCAAGAAACGGCACACGTGATCAACAGCCTGCAGGGCGTGATCAAGTTCGTGGGCCACGGGTGGAGGCCCCAGGCGCTGCGACCGGACGAAGTCAACCGGCTCCTGGGCATCGAGGAGCCCACCACCGAGCCGGAGCCGAAGGAGGAGATCCCCTTCCTCGTGGGCCAGGTCGTGGAGATCACCGAAGGACCGTTCTCCGACTTCAGCGGTACGGTGGAGGAGGTCCTGAGCGACAAGGGCAAGGTGCGCGTGTCCGTCAGCCTGTTTGGCCGGCCGACCAGCGTGGAGTTGGACTATTTGCAGTTGAAGGCGCACTGACGGCGGCATAGGCGGCATGCCGCCCATGCCGCGGAGGTGGCGGCGGTGAGTGGTGGCTGCCGCTAGGCTAGGCTGTATCCCTGACCACGGGCATACGTGGGAGCTCGGGAGGGGTCTCGAGCGTACGGAGGTCGTGAAAGCATGGCTCCACCCAAGAAGAAAGTCGTCGCGTTCGTCAAGCTCCAGGTGCCGGCGGGCGTGGCGAACCCGGCGCCTCCGGTGGGTACCGCGCTTGGACCGCACGGTATCAACATCATGGAGTTCTGCAAGCAGTTCAATGCAAAGACGCAGGGGCAGCCCGGGATGATCATTCCGGTCGAGGTGACGATTCACCAGGACCGGAGCTTCACGTTCATCACCAAGACCCCGCCGGCCGCGGTGTTGCTCCGGAAGGAAGCGGGAGTCGAGAAGGGGTCGCCCACGCCGAACCGACTCAAGGTCGGCAAGGTGACGCGCGCACAGGTTCGCCGGATCGCCGAGATCAAGATGCCGGACATCAACGCGAACGACATCGACGCGGCGATGCAGATCGTCGCGGGCACGGCACGCTCCATGGGCATCGAGGTCGTGGACTGATGCCCGCCGTGGGGAAGAAGTTCCGAGCTGCGAAGGCACTGGTGCAGCGCGAGCGTGGCTACACGCCGGGCGATGCCGTGGCGGTGGTCAAGCGGGTCGCCTTCGCCAAGTTCGACGAGACCGTGGATATCGCGGTGCGTCTGGGCGTGGATCCGCGGCATGCGGATCAGATCGTGCGCGGCACCGTGGTGCTGCCGCACGGGACCGGGAGGAAGGTCCGCGTGCTGGTGCTTGCGCAAGGCGACAAAGCGCGGGAGGCGGAGGCGGCCGGCGCGGACTTCGTCGGGCCCGAGTTCATTCAGAAGATCAAGGACGGCTGGCTGGACTGCGACGTGATCATCGCGACGCCGGACATGATGGGGCAGATCGGGCCCCTGGGTCGCGTGCTCGGTCCCCGCGGGCTGATGCCCAATCCCAAGTCGGGCACCGTCTCGATGGACGTGACCAAGGCCGTGCGGGACGTGAAGGCCGGCAAGATCGAGTTCCGGGTGGACAAGACGGGCAACCTGCACGCGCCGATCGGCAGGGTGTCGTTCACGGCGGAGCAACTGGCCGAGAACCTGACGGCCTTCATGGACGCCGTCGTGCGCGGGAAGCCGGCGGCCGCCAAGGGGACGTACATCCGGTCCGTCACGGTCTCCAGCACCATGGGGCCGGCGGTGCCGGTGGACACGGCGGTGTATCGATGAACCGGGCGCAGAAGAGCGGGACGATCGAGCTGCTCACGGGGCGCCTGGCGAAGGCGTCCACGATCTACGTGACGGATTTCACGGGCCTCAAGGTGAAGAACATGACCGAGCTCCGGCGCCGGTTCCGGGGCGCGGGCGTGGAATACGTGGTGGTCAAAAACACGCTGGCGCAGCGGGCGCTTCGAGATGCCGCTGTGGCGGGGCTCGATGAGGTGCTGCGGGGCCCGACCGCGTTTGTATTTGCCGAGCGGGATCCCGTGGGCGCGGCGAAGATCCTGGCGGACTTCGAGAAGGAGTTCCAGCGTCCCAAAGTGAAGGCGGGGCGCGTGGACGGCCGGCCGGTAACGGCTGCGGAGGTCGCCCGGCTCGCCACGCTGCCCTCGCGCGAGCAGCTGCTGGCGCAGTTGGGCGGGGCGATGCAGGCCCCACTGGCGGCGTTCGCCGGCGCATTGAACGGCTTGCTGTATCAACTGGTGGGCGCCCTCGAGGCGCTTCGCGAGCAGCGCGCGGGCGCTGCGTAACCTGGCGGAGAGAAGCATGGCGACAACGACGTTGAGCAAGGACGACATCCTGCAGGCCATCGGCAGCATGTCGGTGTTCGAGCTGGCCGAATTGATTGAAGCGTTCAAGCAGCGCTTCAATGTGACGATCGCGGCGGCGCCAGCGGCGACGGCTCCGGCGGCGGGCGGCGGCGATGCCGGCGCGGCGGCGGTTGAAGAGAAGACCGAATGGACTGTGATCCTCAAGGAAGCGGGTGCCAAGAAGATCCAGGTCATCAAGGCCGTGCGCGAAGTGACCTCGCTGGGCCTGAAGGAAGCCAAGGATCTCGTGGACGGGGCGCCCGGGGTCGTGAAGGAAGGGCTCTCCAAGCAGGAAGCGGAGGCCGTGAAGAAGAAACTCGAGGAGCAGGGCGCCACCGTCGAGTTGAAGTAGCCCCACGGGCGGGCCCGGGCGTGCGCCCGGCCCGTTGGTGCGGTGTCTTCTTCAACCGAGACGGTGCATGACGATTCGCAACCTGGTTCTAACAATCCAGCGCTGGTCAGGCGAGCCCACGTGGCGTCGCGGGCTGTGGTGTGCCCGCCGCCGCCGGGCCGCATTGGCGGGCGCGAGGGCCGTGGCATGACCAAAACCCCCGTTATCTCGTTTGCCAAACTGCCGTCGGTGATGCCGATGCCTCACCTGCTCGACATCCAGACGGCGGCCTTCGGCGCCCTCCTGGCGCCCACCGAGGGCGCCCAGGCCGGCGACGTCGGGCTGGAGCGCGTGTTCCGCGAGGTGTTCCCCATTTCGGACGTGAACGGGAACTACTCGCTCGAGTTCGTGCGATTCGCGCTCGGGGAGCCCAAGTACAGCGTCGAGGAATGCATCGAGCGGGACATGACCTACTCGGCGCCGCTGAAGGCCACGCTTCGGCTGATCGTAAACGAGACACTGGAAACCGGCGTCCGCCGGCCCAAAAACATCATCGAAAAGGAAGTCTACCTCGGCGAGCTGCCCATTCTCACGCCGCTCGGCACGTTCGTCATCAACGGCGCCGAACGGGTCGTCGTGTCGCAGCTGCACCGGTCGCCGGGCGTCGTGTTCGAGGAGACGATTCACCCCAACGGGCAGCGGCTTTACAGCGCCCGCATCATTCCGTTCCGCGGGTCATGGGTGGAGTTCACGGTGGACATCCACGACGTGGTGTATGTCCACATCGACAAGAAGAAGAAGTTCCCCGCCACGGCGCTGTTGCGGGCGTTCGGGTATGGCGGCAACAGCGAAATCCTGCGCCTGTTCTACGCCACCAAAGCCCTGGACCTGACCGCGAAGATGGAAGAGCGCGTGCTGCGTCGCGAGGTGATCGGCGCCCTTGTGGCCGAGGCCGTGCTGAATCCGGAGCAGCCCGACGCCGAGCCGCTGCTGCGCGAGGGTGACGAGCTGACCCCCGAGCGGTACAACGCCTTGCGACGGGCCGGTGTCAAGCGCGCGCGCGTGTTTACGCGGTACACGACGATCGACCTGCGGGAGGAGGAGCGCCCGACCACGGTGCGCGAGCGCGAAGAAACACCGGCCCTGGCCTTCGACGTGCCGGATCCGGCCACGGGCGAGATCGTGGCGGAGGCCGGGCGCGGGCTCACCGAGGCGCTCAAGAAGAAGCTCCTGAAGGCGGGCGCGGCCAAGGTCGACGTTCTGGTCACGTCGGCGCGCGCCGAGTCGCAGCTGATCAAGAACACGCTGATGAAGGACCCGACGTCGTCGGAGGCGGAGGCGCTCGAACAGATCTACGCGCTGCTGCGGCCCGGCGAGGCGCCCAACCTGGAGACGGCGCGCGCGGCCCTCGAGCGGTTGTTCTTCAATCCCAAGCGGTACGATCTGGGCCGCGTGGGCCGGTACAAGATCAACCAGCGCCTCAAAGTAAACGTGCCGCTCACGCACACGGTCCTCACCGAGGAGGACTTCGTCGCGATCATCCGCTACCTGATCGAGCTGTCCGAGGGGCGGGGGTATACCGACGACATCGACCACCTCGGTAACCGGCGGGTCCGCACCGTAGGCGAGTTGATCGCCAATCAGTTCTCCGTCGGGCTGTCGCGCATGGCGCGGCTCATCAAGGAGCGGATGAGCATCAACAGCGACCCGGACAAGATCACGCTCGACGATCTGGTGAACGCGCGGACCGTCAGCGCCGTGATTCAGGCGTTCTTTGGCAGCTCGCAGCTCTCGCAGTTCATGGACCAGACCCACCCGCTGGCCGAGCTCACGCACAAGCGCCGGCTCAGCGCGCTGGGTCCCGGCGGGCTGACGCGCGAGCGGGCGGGATTCGAGGTGCGCGACGTCCACTACTCGCAGTACGGCCGCATGTGTCCCATCGAGACGCCGGAAGGGCCCAACATCGGACTGATCACCAGCCTGTCGACGTACGCGCGCGTGAACGAGCTCGGGTTCATCGAAACGCCCTACCGTGTGGTGAGCGACGGGCGCGTCACGGACGATATGCGATGGCTCTCGGCGTCCGAGGAGGAGGAGTTCTCCGTCGCTCAGGCGAACGCGCCGCTCGACGAGCAGGGACGCTTCGCCGGCGAGCTCGCCCTGTGTCGCAAGCGGGACGACTACCCGCTGCTGGCACCCGCCCGGATCGACTTCATGGACGTGGCGCCGGAGCAGCTCGTGTCCATCGCCGCGGCGCTCATTCCGTTTCTGGAGCACGACGATGCGAACCGCGCGCTGATGGGCAGTAACATGCAGCGCCAGTCGGTGCCGTTGCTGTTCCCCAGGGCGCCCAACGTGGGGACCGGGCTCGAGGCCAAGGTGGCCGCGGATTCCGGAGCGGTGGTCGTGGCGCGCCGAGCGGGACGCGTGAGCCGCGTGACCGCCGACGAGATCATCGTCGACACCGGTCTCGACGCGGCTGACCGCGACGACCAGCCCCTCGCGCGTCTCATGCAGCACGACCGCTACCGGCTGAAGAAGTTCTGGCGCACCAACCAGGACACCGCGATCAACCAGCGGCCGCTGGTGCGCGTGGGCGAGCGTGTAAAGGCGGGACAGGTGGTGGCCGACGGACCGGCCACCGAGCAGGGTGAGCTCGCGCTGGGCGCGAACGTGCTCGTGGCCTTCATGCCTTGGTACGGACACAACTTCGAGGACGCCATCGTCATCTCGGAGCGGTTGGTGAAGGACGACGTGTACAGCTCGATCCACATCCAGGAACTCGAGCTGCACGTGCGCGACACCAAGCGGGGCCAGGAGGAGATCACGCGCGAGATCCCCAACGTCTCCGAAGAGGCGCTCGTGGACCTCGACGAGCGCGGCATCGTGCGGATCGGCGCCCACGTTCGCCCGGGGGACATCCTCGTGGGCAAGATTACGCCCAAGGGCGAGACGGAGCTGTCGCCAGAAGAGAAGCTGCTCACGGCGATCTTCGGCGAGAAGGCCAAGGACGTGAAGGACTCCTCGCTGCGTGTGCCGCCCGGCATGCAGGGCGTAGTGATCGACGTCAAGATCTTCTCGCGCATCGAGGATCAGGTCGTCGAGAAGGACCGCGGCGAGCGGATCGGCGAGGTCCGCCGGCTCGAGGGAGACGAGAAAGCCCGCATCACGTCGGTGCTGTTCGAGGAGCTGGGCGAGCTGCTGCAGGGCCAGGAGGTGGCGCTGATGCTGCGGGCCGGCACGGTGGAGGAGTATCTGCCCGCCAACACGAAGTTGACGAAGCCGGACCTGGCGGACGTGGACTGGGGCGACGTAGACCTGAAGACGCTGCGCGTCGCATCGAGGACCGCCAATGACCGGTTGCGGGCGGCTATCGACGTGGCCAACCGGGAGCGGGCGCGTATCGAGGAGAAGGCCGAGGATCAGATCGATAAGATCCTGCAGCCGGACGAATTGCCCCCCGGAGTGATTCAGCTGGTCAAGGTGTATTTGGCCGAGAAGCGGAAGATCTCGGTGGGAGACAAGATGGCGGGCCGGCACGGGAACAAGGGCATCGTCGCCCGCATCGTGCCGGAAGAAGACATGCCGTTCCTGCCCGACGGCTCCCCCGTGGATCTCGTGCTCAACCCCCTGGGGGTGCCGAGCCGGATGAACGTCGGACAGATCCTGGAGACCCACCTGGGCTGGGCGGCCCGGATCCTCGGGTTCCACGCCAAGACGCCCGTGTTCCAGGGGGCGGACGAGGCGGAGATCGGCCTGCTGATGCGAATCGCGGGCCTGCAATGGGCTGGGCCGGCCCTGGGGCTCGTGGCCGAGCCACCGCACCCGTCAGCCGACGTGCTGCGGCAGATGGTGGCCGACTTGAAGCGGTTGCCCGCGGAGAACGGCGGCCCGCCCGACGTGGGCGAGGTCCGATTGGACTGGCTGGCGAGTCGGGCCACGTCGCAGTCCACACGCGACCTGTTCCACTCCCTGCGGGACTACCTGGAGGGCGCGGCCAAGGAGCTCGCGGGGCGATTCGCCCAGGACGCCGAGTTGCAGCGCGAGTATCACGCGGCGCAGCTCGAAGCTGCTGACGAGGAGCTCGACAAGGCCGCGAAGGCGGCGCTGAAGGCGGGCCTGAAGGACGCCGAGAAGCTCGTCGACGCGGCGCCGGCCGAGTCGCTCCAGGTCCACGGGTTGTCCGGCCTGGCCCGGCTGCTGGGACCCAAGAGCGAGGCGGACGTGGAAGCGGCCGCCAACGAGCTGTTGCGCCTCGCCGGCCTGACGCCCACGGGGAAATGCCGCTTGCGGGACGGGCGGACCGGCGACTGGTTTGCGTCGGAGGTCACTGCCGGGTCGCTCTACATGATGAAGCTGTCGCACCTGGTGGACGACAAGATCCACGCGCGCTCCATCGGGCCGTACTCGCTGGTGACCCAGCAGCCGCTCGCCGGCAAGGCGCAGTTCGGCGGGCAACGGTTCGGCGAGATGGAGGTATGGGCGCTGGAGGCGTACGGCGCCGGGCACGTGCTGCAGGAGATGCTCACGGTCAAGTCGGACGACGTGAACGGCCGCAGCCGCGTGTACGAGGCTATCGTGAAGGGGCAGAACCTGCCCGAGCCGGGCACCCCCGAGTCGTTCAACGTGCTGGTCAAGGAACTCCAGGCGCTCGGCCTGAAGGTCACGCTGGGCACGACCGACGAAGGCGAGGAGTAACGAGCGATGATTGACTTTCGGAGCGCGCGTGAGCCCAGGGGCTCGACGTTCGATTACATCCAGATCCGCATCGCCAGCCCCGAGGAAATCCGGGGGCCCCGGGACTCCAAGGAGCGCGAGCGCCTGGAGCTCCAGGGGCAGCGCCAGTGGTGGTCCTGGGGCGAAGTGACCAAGCCGGAGACCATCAACTACCGGTCGTTCAAGCCCGAACGGGATGGACTGTTCTGCGAG
>JACQHC010000111.1 GCA_016199245.1 Gemmatimonadota bacterium
ACGCGCGCAGAGCAGGCGACCAGGAGGCCCACCAACTCGACCTGGACTACGTGCGGGCGCTCGAATACGGAATGCCCCCCACCGGGGGGTGTGGGCTGGGGGTGGATCGCCTGGTCATGTTGCTCACTGAGCAGGCGTCCATCCGGGACGTGATCCTGTTCCCGTTGTTGCGGCCCGAAGAATGAGCGCGACGGACGTGACGGTTCCTGCGGGTCGCTCGGCCGCCCCTTCTGGCGGTCACAAGGGGATCCGCGGCCTGGAGCTGACCATCGCCGCCCGCTACCTGCGGAGCCGCCGGTCGTCTCGCCTGGTGTCGCTCATCACCCTGATCGCCACGGGCGGCGTGACCGTGGGTGTGATGGCGCTCATCGTGGTGATGGGCGTGATGAACGGGTTGCAGGCCGACCTGCGCGAGAAGATTCTCGTCGCGAGCCCGCATCTCCGAGTGCTCACGTTCGGCGAAGGGTTACGACTCGACGACTGGCGACGCGTGCAGGCGGTCGCGGCAGAACATCCCGACGTCCTCGCGTCGGCGCCGTTCGTCTTGAGCCAGGGGCTCCTGTCCGCGGGGCACGACTACTCCCAGGGCGTGGCCGTCCTCGGAATCCAGCAAGATACTGGGGCGATATCCGTAACCGCGCTGCCCCGCCACTTCATGAGCGGCGATCTCCGGTTCGCGACCACCCGCGACGACGTGGACGGCGGCATCGTGCTGGGCCGGCGTCTGGCCGAGCGCCTGTCTGCGTTTCCTGGCGATAAGGTCACCATGGTTTCACCCGCCGGCAGCCGGTTCAACGCCGCCGTGGGGACCTTCGTCCCCAAGTACTGGTCGTTCGAGGTGACCGGTCATTTCGAAACGGGGATGTACGAGTACGACAATACGTACGCGCTGCTGCCGCGCCCGCTCGCCCAGACGTACGCCGGCCTGGACAGCGCCGTGAGCGGGCTCGACCTCAGGCTCCGGGACCCGTGGCGGGCGCCCGGCGTCGGCCGCGAGTTGGAGGAGTCGCTGGGAGGCTACCCCTATCGCTCGCTCGACTGGCAGAGCCAGAACGCCTCGCTGTTTTCGGCGCTCAAGCTCGAGAAGCTGGCCATGGGTCTGATCCTGCTGCTCATCGTGATCGTGGCCGCGTTCAACATCGTATCCACGCTGACCATGGTGGTGACGGACAAGACGAGAGAAATCGGTATCCTGCGCGCGATGGGTTTCCCGGCGGCCGCGGTACGCCGGCTGTTCGTACTCCAGGGCGCCGTGATCGGCGTGGTGGGCACGGCGCTCGGCTCGGCGCTTGGCCTGGTCCTCGCCCGGCTGATCGATCGGCGGCAATTGATCCGGCTCGATCCCAGCGTGTACTTCATCGACCATTTGCCGGTGCGGGTGGATCCGGTTGACGTGGCGCTCATCGTGGGGGCCAGCGTGCTGGTGGCGGTCCTGGCCACGGTGTACCCGGCGCGCCAGGCGGCCGGGCTCGCTCCCGTGGAGGCGATCCGGTGGGAGTGAACGCCATTCTCGAAGCCCGGCGCCTGCGCAAGACGTATCGCGGCGGCGGCGATTCGATCGTGGACGTGCTCCATGACGTGGACCTCACGGTGCACCGGGGCGAGGTGGTCGCGATCGTCGGGGCGTCGGGGGCGGGGAAGAGCACGTTACTGCACTTGCTCGGGGCGCTGGACGAGCCCTCGGGCGGGGACGTCCTGCTGGACGGTGTAGCCTACGGGTCCCTGCCGGAAGCGGAGAAGGACCAGCTGCGCAATCAGCGGGTGGGATTCGTGTTCCAGTTCCATCACCTGCTCCGCGAGTTCTCCGCGCTCGAGAACGTGATGATGCCGCTTCGCATCGGCGGCTGGCCTGCCGCGCGGGCGCGCAGCCGCGCGGAAGAAGTCCTGGCGAGCGTGGGGCTCGCGGGGCGCATGACGCATCGCCCGGCGCAGCTGTCGGGCGGCGAGCAGCAGCGGTGCGCCGTGGCCCGCGCGCTGGTGCACGACCCTCACGTCCTTCTGGCAGACGAGCCGAGCGGCAATCTGGATCATGCGAACGCTGGCCTGCTGCACGATCTCTTGATCGGGTTGGTGCGCACGCTGGAAACCGCGCTCGTCGTCGTCACGCACAATCGCGTGCTCGCCGAGCGCGCCGATCGGATTCTCTTGCTCGAGGACGGCCGGCTGCACCCCGTGCGGACGGCGGAGGCCGTGCCCTGATGCAATGCGACCACTGCGGCGAACGCCCCGCGGCGATTCACCTCACCCAGATCGTGAACAACGCCGTGACGCAAGTCCACCTGTGCGAGACCTGCGCCGCCGAGAAGGGCGTGCACACCAGCGCCTCGATCGCCAAGTTCCCGTTGTCGGACTTCCTCGCCACGCTGGGCAAGGCGACCCCCAAGACGGAAGCCGGCGGCGAAGCCGCGGAACCGTGCAGCTTCTGCGGGGCGACGCTGGCGGATTTCCGCGAGACCGGCCGGCTGGGGTGCCCGCACTGCTACACGACGTTCGAGCACCACCTGCGCGACCTGCTGCGGCGGCTCCACGGATCGAGCCAGCACGTGGGCGAGGTCTACCTCCCGCCGGGCGGCGGGGCGCGCGATGCCAGGCACACGCTGGTGGACCTCCGCGACCAGCTGCGGCGCGCGGTCGAGGCGGAGAACTTCGAGCTGGCCGCGGAACTGCGGGATCGGATTCGGGTACTCGAATGACGCTCGACCTGCACTTGCTTCCCGACGGCGGCATCGGATGGGCGGACGCGAGCGGGCCCGACGGGCACATCGTGCTGTCATCCCGCATTCGCCTCGCCCGCAACTTGCTGGGCATGCCGTTCACCATTCGCGCAGACGCGGCCGAGCACGAAGTCGTCCTGGATCACGTCACGGCGGCGGCACGCGAGACGCCGGAGCTCGCAGATGCCCCGCTGGTCCGCGTGGACCGCCTGGAACGCGCCGAGCGCCAGCTGCTGTACGAACGGCACCTGATCTCGCGGGAGCTGGCAGGTCTGGACCAGGGCGGGATCGTGCGCCGCGGCGCGGCGCTCGTGGTCAGCGGCGACCTCGGCGTGATGATCAACGAGGAAGACCATCTGCGCCTGCAAAGCCTCCGGTCGGGTTTCGCCCTGCCCGAGGCCTACGCCGCGTTGGAGCGTCTGGACACCGGACTTGGCCACCGCCTCGCCTTCGCGTTCCACCCCGAGTTTGGTTACCTTACCGCGTGTCCGACGAATGCGGGCACGGGGCTCCGTGCGTCGGTCCTGATCCACCTGCCGGGCCTCGTCCTCACCAAAGAGATCGCGAAGGTGTTGCAGGGCCTCTCGCAGGTCGGGCTGACGTTCCGCGGGCTCTACGGCGAAGGCAGCGAGGTGGTCGGGAACTTCTTTCAGCTGTCGAACCAGACCACCTTGGGCAAGTCCGAGGAAGACCTGCTGGACCAGCTGGTGAAGATCGTGCGGCAGGTCATCGAGTATGAAGAGGAAGCGCGGCGAGTGTTGCGGCGCGACGCCCCCGCGCTGATCGAGGACAAGATCTGGCGCGCCTACGGCCTCCTGCGCCACGCGCGACTGCTGTCGTTTGAAGAAGGCATGAACCTGCTGAGCGGCGTCCGGCTTGGCGCGGGGTTGAACCTGATCACCGACGTGGGGGTATACACGCTCAACAAGTTGATGATCTTCACGCAGCCCGCGCACCTGGCGCATCAGTCGGGACGCGCGCTCACCGATCCGGATCTGCCGGCGCTCCGCGCCGCGTTCGTCCGGCGGCTGCTGGAAGACGACGCGCACCGCCGCGGCGGGGGCGCACCCGAGGCCACTTGATCCGATGAACGGCTACAATTTCACCGATCGCGTTCGCAAAGTCCTGCAGATGGCGCGCGAAGAAGCGGCGCGTCTGCACCACGAGTACGTCGGCACCGAGCACATCCTGCTCGGCCTGATTCGCGAGGGGGAGGGCGTCGCGGCGGCGGTGCTCACCAACCTCAACGTGGACCTCGAGGAGATCCAGCAGAAGATCGAGGAAACGGTCAAGAAGGGGAAAGCGCCGGCCGCCGCGGGACCGGATCTGCCGTACACGTCGCGCGCCAAGAAAGTGCTCGAGCTGTCCATGAGCGAGGCCCGCGAGCTCAATCACTCCTACGTGGGCACCGAGCACCTCCTCCTGGGACTGTTGCGCGAAGAGAAGGGCATCGCCGCTCAGGTGCTGACCGACGCCGGCGTGAACCTGGAGCAGGCGCGGGCGGAGACCCTGCGCCTCCTCGGCAGCGACACGCCGGCCCCGGGCAAAAGCGGTCCGGCGCAGCCCGCGCAGCGCGCGGAGAAGAAATCCAAGACGCCCGCGCTCGATCATTTCTGTCGCGACCTCACGGCGCTCGCGGGCGAGGGGCAACTCGACCCCACGATCGGACGGGAGAAGGAGATCGAGCGGGTCATCGAGGTGCTCTCGCGCCGCAAGAAGAACAATCCCGTGCTCATCGGCGAGGCCGGCGTGGGCAAGACGGCCATCGTCGAGGGCCTGGCCCAGCTCATCGCTTCCGGGAATTGCCCGGACGTCCTGCGCAGCCACCGGGTCCTGGCGCTGGACATGGCCGCGGTGATCGCCGGCACCAAGTACCGCGGGCAATTCGAGGAGCGGCTCAAGGCGGTCATGAATGAGATCGCCCAGAACAAGAATGTGGTGTTGTTCATTGACGAGCTGCACACGCTGGTCGGCGCCGGCGCGGCGGAAGGCGCGATCGACGCCTCCAACATGCTGAAGCCCGCGCTCGCCCGCGGCGAATTGCAATGCGTGGGCGCCTCCACGCTCAACGAGTACCGCAAGTACATCGAGAAGGACGGCGCGCTGGAGCGTCGGTTCCAGACCGTCATCGTGGATCCGCCCACGGTCGACGAGACGATCGAGATCCTGCGCGGCCTGCGGCAGCGGTATGAAGACCACCATCACGTGAACATCCCGGACGAGACGCTGGATGCGTCCGCCCACCTGTCGGAGCGGTACATCACCGATCGGTTCCTGCCGGACAAGGCGATTGACGTGATCGACGAGGCGTCCGCGCGCGCGCGGCTCGCGGCCCAGGCGCCCCCGCCGGACGTGACCCGGCTCAAGGAAGAGCTGGAGAGCGTGAGCCGCGACAAAGAGGCTGCCGTGCGCGACCAGAATTTCGAGCGGGCGGCCTCGCTGCGGGATGAAGAGCGGGAGCTGCAGTCCCGCATCCGCCGGCGCCAGGAGGAGTGGGAGCGCGAGCGCCAGACGCACCGGCCCACGATCGGCGAGGACGACGTGGCGTTCATCGTCTCCCGCTGGACCGGCATCCCCGTGACGCGGCTCCAGGAAGCGGAGACGCAGCGGCTCCTGCGCATGGAGGAGGAGCTGCACCGCATCGTGGTCGGACAGGACCCTGCCATCGAGGCCATCTCGCGCGCCATCCGCCGCTCCCGCGCAGGGCTCAAGGACCCGCGCCGGCCCATCGGCTGCTTCGTGTTCAGCGGCCCCACCGGCGTGGGGAAAACCGAGCTGGCCCGCGCGCTCGCACGGTTCCTGTTCGCCGACGACCAGGCGCTGATCCGCGTGGACATGTCCGAGTACATGGAGAAGTTCAGCGTGAGCCGCCTCATCGGCGCCCCGCCGGGCTATGTGGGCTACGAGGACTCCGGCGTGCTCACCAAGGCCGTGCGCCGCAAGCCCTATTGCGTGGTGCTGCTGGACGAGATCGAAAAAGCCCACCCCGACGTGTTCAACATCCTGTTGCAGGTGTTGGATGAGGGCCGGCTGACCGACAACTACGGTCGCGTCATCGACTTCAAGAACACGGTCGTGATCATGACGTCGAACGTGGGGGCGCGCGAGATCACGAAGGCCAAGCCACTCGGCTTCGAGCAGCCCGACAGCCGCGTCACCTTCGAGCGGATCGCCGACAAGGTAAAGGACGAGATCAACAAGGTGTTCAACCCCGAGTTCCTGAACCGGCTCGACGAGGTCATCGTGTTCCACCCGCTGGATCGCCAGCACATCGCGCAGATCGTCGGCATTCTCTTCGCGGAAGTGCAGGCCCGCGTCGCCGAGGGCCGGCTCACGCTCCACCTGTCCAAGGCGGCTACGGACTTCCTCGTGGAGCACGGCTACGACGAGCACTTCGGCGCCCGGCCCCTCAAACGGGCCCTCCAGCGCTACGTGCAGGACCCGCTCTCGGAGAAGATCCTCACGGGAGACTTCTCGCCCGGGGAGGAAATCGAGGTCGAGGTGAGTCCCGAGGGCGACAAGCTCATCTTCCGCGCGCTGTCCGGTACCAAGGCGTAGCGAGTATGCGGAGGGCCGCTGCCGGGACGCTGGCGTTCGCCATGTCGCTCGCGGCACCCTGTCCCGCCCGCGCTCAGGCCGGCGAGGGGACGGTCGTCGACACGGTCATCGTGAGCGGGGCGAGCCGCCTGCCGGCCACCACCGTGCTCACGCTGGCAGGTGTCCTGACGGGGCGGTCCATTTCCTACCGCGACGTGCAGCGCGCCATCCACACGCTGTACGGCACCGGCCAATATGAGGACATCCGCGTCTCGCAAGGGACCGTGGACGGGCGCGAGGCGCTGCGTTTCGACTTGATCGAGCGTCCGATGCTGGCGCGGTGGACGCTGCGCGGCGCCACGGCGGTGTCGGAAGGCTCGGTGCGTGGGAAGGCCCGCTTATACGAAGGCCAGCCGTACGATCCGGCGGCTGCCGCCCGAACGCGCGCCACGATCGATTCCATCTATCGCCAGAAGGGGTACTATCTCGCCCGCGTCGATCTGCGCGAGCTGCCGCAAGACGACGGCAGTCTGCGCGTGGTGTTCGACGTGGACGAGGGACGACGGGTCGCGATCGCGCAGGTCGAGGTCGAGGGCAACCGGCGGTTCTCCGATGAGCAGGTGACCGATCGCTTGAAAACCGGGCCCGAAGGCTTTTTCTGGTTCCAGAAAGGCGAGTACAAGGAAGATCAGCTCGAGACGGACCTGCGCGAGCGGCTCCCGGAGTTCTACGGGAACCGCGGGTTCGTGGACTTCCAGGTTGTGCGCGACACGCTACTCGTGCACGAGGAGACCGGCAAGGCCACACTGGTGCTCGAGATCGACGAGGGGGAGCAGTACCGCGTGGGAACGTTCGAAATCGTGGGGAACCGCAAGTACCCCACGCAATTCCTCGGGCAGTACTATCCCTTCTCCGATACGACCGGCGGCGGATTCCTGGGGTTCGGCGGGAGCCGCGGTCCGCCCGTGTTCGACCGCGCGCGCTGGGATGAAGCCACGCAGAACGTGCGGACGTTCTACTACAACAACGGCTACATCTATGCCGAAGTGCGCCCGGTCCTCACGCGGCGCACGGGGCCGGACGGCGTCAACCTGGTGGACCTGCGGTGGCAGGTCGGCGAGGGGACCCCCGCCATCGTGAACAAGGTGTCGATCCGCGGCAACACCATCACCCACGAAGACGTGATCCGCCGCTCCATCCTCATGGTGCCCGGCGACGTGTTCCGGCAGGAAGCGCTGCTGCGTTCCTATCAGACCGTGTCGAACCTGGGGTTCTTCGAACAGCCCCTGCCGCCGCCCCGCTACGAGCCGGCCAACGAGCAGGGGGACGTGGACGTCGTGTTCGAAGTGAAGGAGCGCCATACGGGGAACGTGAACTTCGGCGCGTCACTGGGGCAGGGCACCGGCGTCGG
>JACQHC010000103.1 GCA_016199245.1 Gemmatimonadota bacterium
AACCTGCAGCATCCGAACATCCTGCCGCTCTACGATTCGGGTGGGGCCGGCACCTACCTCTACTACGTGATGCCCTACGTGGAGGGCGAATCGCTGCGCGACAAGCTCACCCGCGAGAAGCAGCTCGCGGTCGAAGAGACGGTCGACCTCGCCAAGGGGGTGGCGGCGGCCCTCCAGTTTGCTCACGAGCACAGCGTGATTCACCGGGACATCAAGCCGGAGAACATCCTGCTCCAATCCGGCCAGCCCGTGGTGGCGGACTTCGGGATTGCGCTGGCGATTTCGCAGGCCAGCGGGACGCGGCTCACGGAGACGGGACTCAGTCTGGGGACGCCGCACTACATGTCGCCCGAGCAGGCGAGCGGGGACCGGCAGCTGGATGCGCGCACGGACATCTATTCGCTCGGCGCCATGGTGTACGAGATGCTGACGGGCGATCCGCCGCACAGCGGGAACACGGTGCAGGCGGTGGTGGCGAAGATCTTGACCGAGTCCCCCTCGCCGATCAGCCGGACGCGCTCGCTCGTCCCGCACAATGCGGAGGCGGCGGTGGAGAAGGCGCTCGCCAAGGCGCCTGCCGACCGATTCACGAGTGCGGCGAAGTTCGCCGACGCGCTGGTCAACCCGGCGTTCACGCTGCCGCACATGGTGACGATGGCTCGGCCAGTGCCAATTGTTGGCGGCTCTTGGCAGCGCCTCAGCATCGGCCTGGCAGTGTGGGGCGCCGTGGCGACCGTGGCCGCGCTGTGGGGCTGGCTGAGGCACGAGGCGTCCCGGCAAGTATCGCGCTACAGCGTCGCGCTACCGGAAGCGGAAGCGCTTGCCGCCGTTGCGGAACATCGGATCGCCATCTCGCGTGATGGGCAGCGGATCGTGTATGTCGGGCCAGCCGACCAGGGCTCGCGGCTCTGGCTGCGGACTCGGGATCAGCTGCACGCCACGCCGCTCCCGGGTACCGAGGGTGCGGTCAACCCGTTCTTCTCGCCCGATGGGTCCCGCGTGGGATTCGTTACCGCAACCTCGCCGCGCGCCGTCAAGGTGATCTCGCTTGCCGGCGGGCCGCCAACCACGTTGACTGATTCGCTGGTCGACCTTGGCGGTGCGTCCTGGGGATCCGACGGCTACATCTATTTCGACGCCCACCTGGAAGGGGATGGATTTGCGCGCGTGGCCGAGACCGGTGGGCTACCCGAACCGGTGACGATGCCCGTTGCGGCAAAGGGGGAAGCCTGGCATGCCCAACCCGATGCTCTGCCGAACCGCAGGGGCGTGTTGTTTGCGGTCTCGCACGGTGGGGACCTCCGCGAGTTCGACATCGCCGTCGTGGACCTTGCGGCGCGGGCTCACCGCGTACTCGCGCGCGGGCTGACTCCTCGGTATGCCTCCTCCGGACATGTGCTCTACGTCACGGCAGACGGCACGCTGATGGCGGCGCCGTTCGATCAAGACGATCTGTCACTTGCCGGAGAGCCGGTGGCGCTGGTCGAAGGGCTTGGTGTTCGCGGCGGCGGGCGCGCTGATCTCAACGTGTCAACGGATGGCACACTCATCTACACGACAGGCGCGTCGACGGTTGGGCCGAGGCCGAGGGAACTCGTGTGGGTGGCCCGAGACGGCAAAGTCACACCAATCGATCCCGGCTGGCCCGGCGTCTTCAGTTCCGTCGCGCTGTCGCCGGACGGAACGCAGCTGGCTATTGGCGTGGTGCGCGACAACGAGACGCACGTGTGGATCAAGCAGCTCGATCGGGGGCCGGCCTCGAAGCTCACGTTCGGCGGAAGCTACAATGACCGACCTGCGTGGACGTCTGACGGACGGGCTGTAGCGTTTATCTCGGACAGCGGACAGAACTGGGACTTATTCGCAGGACGGGCCGATGGCAGCGTCCTGCCTCAGTTGCTGCGTGATGAATCCGGCAACATCCGTGAGGCTGAGTACTCGCGGGATGGCAAGTGGCTCGTACATCGAAGTGAATTCGACCTCTACGCGGCACGAACTGATGGTGACACGGCGAGAACTCCATTGGTGACAGGCCAGTTCATCGAACTCACTCCGAGGCTTTCGCCCGATGGGCGGTGGCTGGCGTACTCGTCGGACGAATCGGGGCGGCGGGAGGTCTATATCCGGCCGTTTCCGAATACCCAGAGCGCCAAACGGCAGGTCTCGACCTCTGGCGGCGCGGAGCCGCTGTGGTCCCGAAGTGGCCGGGAGCTGTTCTACAAGAACGGCAACATGGAGCTCGTATCGGCAGCCGTGTTGCCGGGCACGACGTTCACGGTTGGGGAGCAACGCGTCCTGTTTTCGACCGCCGAGTATCAGAATGCTGGGGGGTGGCAAGTTTACGACATCACGCCGGATGGGAGACGGTTCGTCATGATCCGCCCGATTGGGGGCCCACAGCAAGCTCGCGACGAGCTGATCGTCGTCGAGAACTTCTTCGAGGAGCTGAAGGCGAAGGCTAAGCGCACCCGCGACTGAAGTCGCGCCTCGGCTAACCGTCGCTGAAGCGACGGAGTCGCGTGATTTTGCACCCACCGCTGCGTTTTCTGGTTATCTCCAACTTGCTGCCGCCCCTCATCTTGACGCCGCCAGCGGCATCGCGCGTTGCCGAGGCGGCGTCGTAGCAGCCCAGTCACGCCGGCATGTCTGAGTCGGGGCGGGTGTGGCGGAACTGGCAGACGCAGCACGCTCACAACGTGTGGGGCGAAAGCCCGTGAGGGTCCGAATCCCTCCACCCGCACCCTGGCATTGACAGATCGGTTGGCCGAGCCGATACTGCCAGTACGTTGTGAGCGTGCCGCGTGGCCACGTCCAGCCATGCTCGAAAGGGGTCGCGGGTCTGCCGCGGCCCCCTTTTGCTGTGTGTCACTTGTCTCCGGTTGGGCTTGAAGTGCTCGGCATCCTAGACCGCCGCCCCCGCCCTCGCCGGCTCGATCCTCACCGCACACACCTTCAGCGCCGCCATCTTGGCGTGCGGCTCAAGCACCGGGCTGGTGAGCAGGTTGGCCGCCGCCTCACGGAAGTGGAACGGAACGAAGACCTGCTTCCGCGCCACGCGATCCGAGATCCGCGCCGACATCACCACTGAGTTCCGCCTGCTCGTGAGGCGCACCGCGTCCCCGTCCGTGATGCCGAGTACGAGCGCGTCCTCCGGGTGAATCTCGACAATTGGGGCCGGCTCCCGGGCGTCCAGACCGCGCGAGCGCCGAGTCATCGTGCCGGTGTGCCAGTGGTACAGCTGCCGCCCCGTGCACATCACGAATGGGAACTCCTCGTCCGGCAGCTCGGCGGGATCGCTGTACTCGGCCGGGTTGAACGAGGCGATTCCGTCCGCCGTGGGGAACCGATCGTCGAACAGGAATCCGGTGCCCGGATGCCCCTCGTGCGGCACCGGATACTGGAGCCCCGCGCCTTCTAACGCCTCGTAGGTCACGCCCTCCCAGGCCGGCGCGAGCCGGCGAATCTCCTCCATCACGTCGGCGGGCGAGTCGAACGTGGTCGGTAGGCCGATCCGGTTCGACAGGTCCACGATAATCTCCCAGTCGGCCCGCGCCTGCCCTGGCGGCTCGATGGCCTTATGGGCGACCTGCACGCGGCGCTCCGTGTTGGCGTACGTGCCGGTTTTCTCGGCAAAAGAAGCACCGGGGAGCACGACGTCGGCGTAGCGGGCGGTCTCGGTCAAGAACAGGTCCTGCACGGCGAGAAACTCCACGGACCGAAACCATGCTTCCGCGTGCGCGATGTCCGGGTCCGATATGATCGGGTTCTCGCCCATGATGTACAGCCCGCGAACGGGAGAATCGTCCCGCGCCATCTCGGTGACCTTGAGCCCCGGCTGGAGGGACATGCGCTCAGCGGGAACCCCCCAGGCGCGGGCGAACTTCTCACGGATCTTGGGATCGCCCACCGACTGATAATCCGGGTACACGAATGGGATGGCCCCACTGTCCGATGCGCATTTCACGTTGTTCAGCCCGCGCACCGGCAGCATAGCGGCGCCCCAGCGCCCGATCATTCCCGTGGCGAGGATCAGGTTGAGCAACGACGTGACCATGTCGTGTCCCGTGAGGTGCTGGGTCAAGCCCATCGCCCACAGCGTGCTGGTGTTCGGGCCTTTCGCGTAGCGCTCGGCCGCCTGGCGGATCAGCTCGGCGGGCACGCCCGTGATGGACTCAGCCCGCTCCGGCGTGTACGGGGTCACGCCAGTCCGCACTGCCTCGAAGTCCTTGGTCCGCGTCCGGATGAACTCCCGGTTCTCCAGGCCCTTCGCGAGGATGTGATGCAGCATGGCGTTGAACAGCGCTACGTCGGAACCGGGCAGCATCTGGAGATGGATGTCCGCGCGCCGCGCCAGCTCGATACGGCGGGGATCGGCCACAATAAGGAACGCGCCGCGCTGGTGGGCGCGCTTGATCGCGGCGCCGAAGACGGGATGGGTCTCCGTCGTGTTGGCTCCGGCGATGAAGATCACATCGCAAGCTTCCTCGATCTCCCGCATGGATCCCGATGCGGCAGCCGTGTTGAGTGCCGCTTGCATGGCGGACACGGAGGTCGAGTGACACAACCGGGTGCAATGGTCGATGTTGTTGGTCCCGAACGCCCCCCGGAACAGCCGCTGAAGCAGGTAGTTCTCCTCGTTGGTGCACTTGGCGCTCTGGAACACGGCCATGGCCCGGGGGCCGTGTGCTGCGTGGATGCGCTTGAGCTCGTGCGTGGCGAGGTCGAGCGCCTCATCCCACGTTGCCTCGCGGAACGGCTCGTACCAATCTGCCGGCGTCGCCGCGCGGTCTCGCACATCCTGAGTCACGCGCTGGAGGAGCGACAGATCCCGCAGGCGTTTGCCTGTGGCGCGCGCGGGCGCTGGTGGCTTATCGGTCAGTCCCTCGTCCGCGATGGTGCGCCACGGGCCGCCACGCCGGCCTTCGGCCGTCGCGCCTTCCCACACCCAGCGACCGTCGCGCCGGGTCCAGCCCTTACGGATCAATGGTGTCGTGAGCCTGTCGCGATGCTGCACGAAATCGTACCCGAACCGCCCCTTCACGCACGTCGAGCCCTGATTCGGCGTATTCAATTCAATGTTGGGCGATGTGACGCGGGCGATCTGGTTGTCCTTGATGTGAAGGTCCACCTGGCAGCCGACCCCGCAGTACGGGCACACCGAGCGCACCACGCGATCGGGTTCCACTCGGGCAGTACCGAAGCGCTCCTTGGGCAAGACCTCAAAGATGGCCCCGGTGGGGCACACGCGGACGCACTCGCCGCACCAGGTGCAGGCCGCTTTGTCCGGGTCGCCGTCCGCCCCGACGATGATCTGGGCATGCTCGCCCCGGTGTCCCACGTCCAGCACGCCAACGACCTGGATATCCTCGCACGCCCGCACGCATCGCGTGCAGAGGATGCAGAGACTCATGTCGTGCCCGATCATGGGATCGCCGGGGCGCTCGTCACCGGTCCTCAGGTGCAGTTCTCGGCCCGCCACGGGGCGAGGCTCGACACCGTACTGCACGACGTACTGCTCGAACTCGTTCTCCGGCTTCGCCCGGCCGCCGTTGATCAGGTGATCGGCCGGATAGCGCTCGAGCAGGAGCTGGAGCACGCCGCGCCGCGCTTCGACCGCTGCGGCCGACTCGGTTTGGACCTGCATCCCGTTGGCGACCCTGGTGGCGCAAGCCGGCAGCAACTTGGGCTGTCCCTCGACCGACACCACACAGATGCGGCAGTTGCCGACGGTCGGGAGCTTGGGATACCAGCACAGCGTGGGGACCGGAACCTGGGCCCGCCGCGCGGCGTCGAGAATGGTGTCCCCGTCGAGGGCGCTGACGGACTGGCCGTTAATGGAGAGGGTCGGCATAGGGGGCTGCAAGTTCGTCTGTGGGGCTTCCGCCAGCAAGGCGTTGGGGCCCGGGTCGAGGAACGGCGACTGTTGCACCGGCGCGCCGTTGCGCAAAGGTCCCTGATTCGACAGAATGTAGGGGTAGCGAAGCGAAGTCGTGTACACGCGTAACACCTAGGGGTCGGCCCGCGGGCCGGCCCCGTCGCGTTCTAGAGAGAGGGCGACAAGTACGGGCGACGAAAGGCGACAACCACGGCGGTCCTTTGTCGTCCGTTTGTCGTCTCCTGTCGCCCCTTGTTTAAGGACGCGTTGCGAGGAACCACCGCCCCCGGCCAGCGGCCCCCCCCCGGCGTCGCGGGCGCTCGAGCTGCCAGTCGGAGTAGTAGGTCTGCATCGCTTCCGGCGCGAGCGGCGTGACCCCTTCAGGCGGGTTCGACGGCAGAATGAGATGGGAGCCGCCGGCACACGTGCGGCGCTTGAGCTCGGCGATGACGTCGTGCCGCTGCTGCCCCTCGAGCGTGGTGAGCGTCGCGGGGTCGAGTACGGCAAGCCACGGCTGGACGTCCGGGATCCAGGTGCCCAGGTCCACCACGAGGGCCTGGAAGCGCGCGGCCAGCGCCTCTCCCGCCGCGCGAGCCTCCGCTCCCTCGACGGCGGCCAGCTCGGAGTCGATAAACAGCACGGACCGGCCGTGCGAGGCCAGGTAGAGCGCCGCCGATGCGGCGCCGCCGCCCACGACCAGCGCCACGGCGTCCGCCGGCGTGGGGCCGGCGAAGCGGGATAACGGCGTGTCGGGATCCAGGCCCCAGTGGGTCGGCTCCTGCTGCGCGCGGCGGAGCCGCACATGACGCTCCCGCCAGCGGCGGTAGGTCGGGAGGTTGAGCCTGCGCATGATGAGCCGGTCCACATGCTCGAGTACCAGGACTTCCGTGAGGACCAGCTGATCGTCGGAACCCGATTCCAGCTCCCGCACGGCCTCGTCGGCGATCGCCAGCAGTTCCGCCCGCCTCAACTGGTCCTTGTACTCCTCGATCCGCTGCAGGATGAACTCGTCGTACTCCTGCTTGAGTGACTGGGCGGCAGGCGCCCCGTCGAAGACCTGGGGATTGGTCAGCACGGCTCGATGTGGACCAGGACCTCGTGGAGCCGAAGCTGTTCCTGGAGGCGCAGCTCTACGTCATCCGCGATCCGGTGGGCCGATTCCACGGTGGCGCTCCGGTCCACCGCGATCGTGAGCTCGGCGAACGCATGGCCGCGCGATCCCCGGGACCGGATGGCGTACGCGCTGGCGACCCCGTCAACTCCCTCCGCCACGCTGCGGATCGCCCGGGCTGGGACCGCATGCTGGTCCACGAGGACCGGCACCGATCGCGCCACGATGCCCCACGCCACGACGACCACGACGCCAGCCACGGCGAGCGCCACGATGGGGTCCGCAAAGCCCCAGCCAGCGCGCGACAGGAGCACGCTCGCGAGCACGCCCAACGTCACGTAGACGTCGGCCCGCGTGTGGGCGGCATCAGCCAGGAGCAGGTCACTGTCCAGCTCCACGCCGCGACGTGCCTCGTACCGCGCGACGGCCGTGTTGACGGCCAGTGTTCCGAGGATCACGCCCACCTGGAGATCCGAGATGTCGAGCGTCACCGGTCCACCCAGCAGCCGGGCCACGGCGCCCTTCACCACCTCGAACCCGGAGATGGACAGGAAGATGACGATGGCCAACGCGCCCAGGGTCTCGAACTTCGTGTGGCCGTAGGGATGGTCCTCGTCTGGCGCGCGGGCGGCGATGGTAATCACCGCGAGCCCCAGGACGTTGTTCATGGCGTCCACCGAGGAGTGCACGGCGTCGCCCAGCACGGCGAGCGACCCGGTGCCGAGGCCGATGACGAACTTGGCCCCCACGACGGCCACGTTGGCGACGAGGAGGCCAAGGAGCACCCGCCGAACCTGCACCGTGCGGTCGCGCTCCGAGCGGGAGGCGGGTGGCATGGCTGCAACCTCGCGACCCCCCCGTGGGGTGTCAACGGCTGCGTGCCACGAAGGTGCTTGTCCGTGTTGCTCGGCGGCACTTGACATATTTAGATGATTGTCTAAACGTCTAAGCATGTCTGATTCGGCGTTTCGGGCCCTGGCCGATCCCACTCGGCGTCGCATCCTCGAGTTGCTGGCGGCGGGGGATTGCACAGCCGGGGAGATCGCCGAGGAATTCGCCATGGCGTTCGCGTCCGTGTCGCACCACTTGCGCGTCCTGCGGGAGGCCGGGCTCGTCAGCGCCGAGCGCGAGGGCCAGAACATCCGCTATCGCCTGAACACAACGGTGTTTCAGGAAGTCTCGCGCTACCTCATGAAGCTGCTTGGAGGGAAGAGATGATGCGCAGTCGGTGGTTCGGATACGTCGTTGCCGTGGTCGCCGCGGCACTGTCGGTGTGGGCCTACCCGCAGCTGCCGCCCGAGGTGGCGACCCACTGGAACGTGCGCGGGGAGCCCGACGGCTTCTCGAGTCGCTTCTGGGCGGTTACCGCGCTGCCAGCCGGGATCCTGGCCTTGCGCGGCGTGGTGGCCATTCTGCCATCCATTGACCCGAAGGGCGCGAACTACCCCAAATTTGTCGAGACGTACCGGCTGATCTTCAACGGCGTGCTGGGCTTCATGTTGTTGGTGCACGTCGTGATCATGGCGAACGGTGTCGGCTACCCGGTGCGCGTGGACCGGATCACGGTCGGTGGCATCGGCCTGCTCCTCGTCCTCATCGGGAACTATCTCGGGCGTGTCGAGCCGAACTGGTTCGTCGGCATTCGGACGCCGTGGACCCTGTCCAGCGATCGCGTGTGGCGCCGCACGCACCGCCTGGGAGCGTGGATCCTGGTGGCGGGGGGGTCGGCGATCGTGCTCACCGTGTTCCTTCCGGCGGCGACCATGCCGATCGTGATCGGCTTGCTCGCGGTCGTGGCGGTGGTGCCGGTCGTGGTGTCGTACTTGCTCTGGAAGCGGGAGCAGCGCGTGAGCGGGTCGTGATCCCAGTCGTCAGTCGCGGGCGACGAGAAACGCGCCCTTCAGATAGCCCGTTTCCGGAACCGTCACCAGCTCGGGGTGGTCCGCAGCCTGACCGGTGATCTCGCACAAGACGATACTGCGGCCACTGTCTGCGGCCGCCTCGGCCAGCATCCGGAGAAACAACTCTCGCCCCACATGGAAGGAGCAAGAGGCGGTGAACAGCGTACCGCCCGGCGCGAGGAGCCGCATGGCGCGCAGGTTGATCTCCTTGTACCCGGCCAGCGCCCGCGGGATGGCGCTCCTGGTCTTGGCAAATGCCGGCGGGTCCAGCACGATGGTATCGAATCGCTGGCCGTCTCTCTCGAGCGCCCGCAGCAAGTCGAACGCATTGCCTTCCCGCCATTCTACCGGGGAGCCGCTGTTGAGTCCGCCGTTTCGTCGGGCCGCCTCGAGCGCCGCCGCGCTGGAATCCACTGCGAGGACGGTGGACGCCCGGCGGGCCATGTGCAGCGCGAACAAACCCTGATAGGTGAACACGTCCAGCGCCCGGCCTGCTGCAAGGCCCTGGAGCCGGACGCGGTTGTCCCGCTGGTCCAGGAACGCGCCGGTTTTCTGGCCGGTCCGGGGGAACACGAAGAACCGGATGCCGTCCTCGAACACCTCGATCTCATCCGGCACGCGGGAGGCAGCGTCTTCGATCGCGAGTGGCAGCCGCTCGTGCCGCCGCACCGAAGCGTCGTTGCGCAACAGCACCGCCTTCGGCGCGAGGACAGTGCCGATGGCCTCCAGCACATCGGCGCGGTGCGCTTCGAGGCCGGCCGAGAGCAATTGGGCCACGACGTAGTCGCCGTAGCGGTCGATGACGAGCGACGGGAGTCCGTCGCCCTCCCCGTGGACGACACGGAAAGCAGAGGTGCGGCCGGAGAGGCCCGAGCGGCGGGCGAGCGCCGAGGCGATCCGTCCAGCCCACCAGTCAGGGCCGAGCGCGGCGTCTTCCCGCGTGAGAAACCGCAGGCGGATCTCAGAAGCGGGAGACAGGAGAGCCTGGCCGAGGAACCGGCCCGACCCGGCGGTGACGCGCACCACGCCGGCCGGCGCGCGGGTTGGGCTGACGTCCGTGCGGTAGATCCAGGGGTGCCCGGCGCGCCAGCGGGCCGCGCCGCGCGCGGTGACGGCGACGGTCGCGGTCATTGGACGCTATGATTCACGGCGTGAAGCGCGCGTCCGTAGATGTTCGGCTGATCGCCATCGCGGATCCCGACGTGCTGGGCGCTCGAGACCTGGTCACGGCGGCGCGAGACGCGGTGGCGGGAGGAGCGACGGCCATTCAGCTCCGGATGAAGCGGGCCGCAGCCGGGACGATGTGTCGCGTTGCGTCCGAGCTGGTACGGGCGGTTTCGGTTCCGGTCTACGTGAACGATCGCGCCGATGTCGCGTGGGCGGCAGGCGCGAACGGCGTGCACGTTGGGGCAGACGACCTTCCCGCCGCGGAGTTGCGCGCCATCGCCCCGCGTCCGTTCCTGATCGGCGTCTCGGTTGGCACACCCGCGGAGGCAGATGCCGTACGCGGCGCGGACGTCGACTACTGGAGTATCGGGTCGCTGTTTTGCACCGCTACGAAACCGGATGCCGGGGAGCCCATCGGTCTTGAGGGCCTTCAGTCGCTCGCGCGACTCGCTCCACGCGGCATGCCCGTGGTGGGGATCGGTGGCATCGATGCCTCGAATGCTGCCGCCGTCATTGGGGCCGGCGCGAGCGGTGTGGCCGTCATCAGCGCCGTGTTCGCAGCGGCCGACGTCGTGCGAGCCACGCGGCAGATCCGCGACGCCGTGGACGGCGCCCTTCACTGAGGGCCAGCCCGCGGGCGCGGACGGGCCCCGCCCGCGTTGGTCTGGCTTCGCACGGCGGCGATGGCCCGGAGATGTTCGCGCAGCGTTCGGGAAAACACGTGACTGCCGTCCGGGCGCGCGACGAAAAACACGAAATCCGTCCGCGCCGGGAACAGGGCCGCGTGGAGACTGGCACTCGAGGGCTGTCCCACCGGACTGGGCGGGAGACCGTCAATCAAGTACGTGTTGTACGGTGAGCGGACTTGATAGTCCTTCTCAAATAGCCGGCGCCGGCGCCCCAGGGCGTAAATGACGGTCGGGTCTGCCTGCAGGCGCATGCCGCGGGCCAGGCGGTTGTGGTACACGGACGCGACGTAACTGGCGTCCACCGGATTGCGCACTTCGCCCTCGATGATGGAGGCGAGCACGACGATCTCGTGGCGGCCCATCTTCAAGCCGCGGAGCCGCTGGGTCCACGACGGGCGCCAGCGGCGGAAGAACTCGGCGGCCATCTGCCGCACCACGGCCTCCGCGCTCGCGTCTACCGGCACCAGGTACGTGCTGGGATAGAGGTACCCCTCGAGCGTTCGAGCCGGGATGCCCAACTCGGCGGCGAGCGCTGCGTCGCGGCCGGCCTCGAGGAAGCGGGCGGCCGGAATGCCCAACTGGGAGTCCACCACCGCCGCGATTTCGCTGAGCATCAGGCCTTCGCGGACTACGAGCCGGTGTTCGGCGACGCGCGCCCGCAGCAACTCGGTGAGGGCCCGCCGCGCCCCGAGCCGCGGTGGCAGGTCGAACGTGCCCGCTGGAAGTCCCCGTTGCCGTCCCGCCAGCCAGGCGTAGATCCGAAAAGCGCGGGGCGATCCGATCACGCCGCGCACATAGAGGGACTCCGCCACGGCGCCCAGCGTCGCGCCGCGCGGTATCGTCACGCGGACCCGCTCTTCCTGGGCCTCCGGGTTCGCGCAGGCCAGCGTAAGGGCAATGAGCGCGAGCGATCGGAGGTGACCCCGCGTCATGCGCGGCGACGATCCAGAAACGCCTGGAGAATCACGGTGGCCGCCATCCGGTCCACCGCGTCCGGCGACGGGCGCGCGCGGCGTGGCACGTTGTCGGCGGCCCGCCGTGCGCGGGCGGTGCTCATGCGCTCATCGACGTACGCCACGGGCAGGCCGGTTTTCCCCGACACCAGGTCACCTGCAACCCGCGCCGCGGCGGCGGCCGGACCCTCCCGTCCGGACGGCTCCAGCGGCAGTCCGATGACCACGCCCACGGGCCGGTGGGCTTCGAGGAGCGGGCGGAGGGCGGATAGTGGGAAGCGGCGGCCGGCGCGGCGCGTGAGGGTGGCGAGTGGCTGGGAGACGGTCTGGGTGGGGTCGGAGATCGCCAGGCCGATGCGCTTGGTTCCGGGGTCGATACACAGCAGGCGGCCGTTGGACGGCAGGTCGGTCGGTCGGGTCGGCGGGTCGGCGGGTCGGCGGTCCGTCGATCCGTCGGTCCGTCGGTCCGCCGGTCCGCCGCCCATCACCCCTGCTGCATCGTGGCGAAGAACTCCTTGTTGTTCTTCGTCCGCTTCATGCGCTCGAGCAGGAACTCGATCGCCTCGACCGGCGGCATATCCGCCAGGAAGTTGCGGAGCAGGTAGACCTTCATCAGTTCCTCTTTGTCCAACAGGAGCTCCTCTTTGCGGGTCGAGCTGCGCTGGACGTCGATGGCGGGCCAGATGCGCCGGTCGGCGATCTTGCGGTCCAGTATGATTTCCATGTTGCCCGTACCCTTGAACTCCTCGAAGATCACCTCGTCCATCCGGCTGCCCGTCTCGATCAGCGCCGTGGCGATGATGGTGAGGGAGCCGCCGCCCTCGATGTTGCGGGCGGCGCCGAAAAAGCGCTTGGGCTTCTGCAGCGCGTTGGCGTCCACGCCGCCCGACAGGATCTTGCCGGAGTGGGGGACCACGACGTTGTGCGCGCGCGCGAGCCGCGTGATCGAGTCCAGCAGGATGATCACGTCCCGCCGGTGCTCGACCAGCCGCTTGGCCTTCTCGATCACCATGTCCGCCACCTGCACGTGCCGGTCCGCCGGCTCGTCGAACGTGGAGGAGATCACTTCCGCCTTCACGTTTTCTTCCATGTCCGTCACTTCTTCCGGACGCTCGTCGATCAGCAGGACGATCAGGATGGCTTCGGGGTGATTCTCGGTGATGGAATTGGCGACCTTCTGGAGGATGATCGTTTTGCCGGCCTTGGGCGGCGA